>NZ_SMKB01000105.1:0-24279 GCF_004348575.1 Actinomadura sp. 7K534 | reverse complement strand
GCGGGGTCGGGGGCGTCATCCGCGGCACCTCGCGTCCTTGATCGGGATACCGGTCGGCGGCGGCTCGCCGGACAGGTCCGAGCCGGCGTAGTGGACGCCGATCAACTTGACCTCGCACTGGTAGAAGTTCATCCACGACCCGTAGGAGGCCAGCCGCCCGAACGTCTGCAGCTTCGTGGGCGTCCGCTCCAGGAACCGCTCCACCAGCGGCGCGTCCCGGTTGAGGTTGTCGCTGAGGCGGCCGAGCTGGACGATGTCGTCCTTCAGCGGGTCCCGCGCGACCTGCAGCAGCCCGGCGGTCGCGGACGTCAGGTCGGCGATCGAGCCGATCGCCTCACCGATCGGCTTGCGGTCGGCGGCGAGCCCCGACGTGAACTCGCGGAGCGTGCGGACCAGGTCGACGAGCTGCTGGTCCCGCGAGTTGATCGTCTGGACGACGCTGTTCAGGTTCGTGATGACCTGGCCGATGACCTCGTCCTTGGCGGCGAGCGTGCTGGTCAGCTGCCCGACCGTGCGGAGCAGGCTCTCGATCGTCCCGGCCTCGCCCTGGAGCACCTTCACGATCGACTCGGAGAGCTTGTTGGCGTCCCCGGGCGACAGCGCCTGCATCAGCGGCTGGAAGCCCTGGAAGAGCTGGGTGAGGTTGAGCGTCCCGGACGTGTTCTCCACCGGAATCGTGCCGCCGGGCCTCAGCGTCTGGTTCGGCGGGCCGGTGCCCTGGTCGAGGGCGATGTAGCGGCCGCCGACCAGGTTGAGGTACTTCACGGAGGCGGTCGCCGACGCGGGGATGTCGCGTTCGCGGTCCACCTCGAACGTGACCAGCGCCAGCCGCCGGTCGGTCACCTCGATCTCCTCGACCTGGCCGACCTCGACGCCCGCGATCCGGACCCCGTGCCCGGGGTGGAGCCCGGCCACGTCGGTGAACTTGGCGTGGTAGGTGACGCGGTCGCCGCTGGTGGCGCCGGTGATGCTGGACGCCAGCAGCGCGGTCGCCAGCACCGTCACCCCGATGAAGATCAGCGAGCTGGTGAGGGGGAACCCCATCCCCTTCAGGCCCTGGCCGGTGAGCCTCACTGGACCGTCACCTCCGTGCCCCGGTAGATCGGCCCGACGAGCACGCTGGACCAGTCCGGGAGTTCCTCGGGCACCTCGTCGACCGAAGGGCCGGTCAGTTCGTTCACCAGGTCGTTCTCCGACGCGGAGTTCGCGGGGCCGAGGCCGCTGCCGGCGCCGCCGCCCGCCCCGGGGACCCCGCCGGCCGGGAGCACCTTCGTCTCACCGCCGCCGGTCGGCAGGTACGGAACGCTCGGGCACCGCGGGCCGCCGCTCGCGCCGTACCGCGGCGCGTCCACGCCCGGCCTGTAGCGGCCCTTGTTCGGGACGGGCACGACCGTCCCGCGCAGGCCGGGCTTGTCGGTGCCCTTGCCGAGGACCCGGTTCATCTTCGGGACGAAGTCGGCGAGCGTGCGGAACGTGCAGGGCGCGGCGGGGGCATAGCGGCGCAGCAGGTCCAGGCTCGGCCGGCTCGCCGTCGCCAGCTCGATGATGTTGCCGGAGTTGGCGCTCAGGAAGTCCTCCAGGTCGGCGGACGAGCCCGACACCGCCTCGTACAGCTCGGAGATCGCGGTGCGCTGCTCGACGATCGTGCGGCTCGTCACGGTCAGGTCCGTGAGCGCCTGCAGCAGGTCGGGCGCGGCGTCGGACGCGTGCTGCGAGAACTCCGCCAGCTCCGCGAAGTTGCGGGCGAGCGCCGGTACCTCCGGGTTGAACTTGCGCAGGAACGCGTCGAGCTGCTCGAAGTTGTCGCCGATCTGCTCGCCGCGCCCCTCCAGCGCCCGCGACATCGCGTTCAGCGTCGCCGCGAGCTTGGCCGGCTGGATGGTGTTGAGCAGGTCCATCGTGCGGTTGAGCAGCTGCGACAGCTCCACCGCGTTCGCGCTGCGGTCCTCGGAGATCACGTCGCCCTCGGCGATCGGCTGCGCCGCCGTCCCCGGCTGCGGGGTGAGCGCGACGTACCGCGCGCCGAACACCGTCGTGGGCAGCAGCATCGCGGTGACGTCCGACGGGACGCGGTCGGCCAGCTCCGGTTTCAGCGCCAGCTCCAGCTCGGCGCCGGCCCCGTCCGCCCGGATCGAGCGGACCTCGCCGACGACGACGCCGCGGACCTTCACGTCCGCGAGCGGGTGCATCTCGTGCCCGGCCGTCCCGGTGCGCAGCGTCACCGTCGTCGTCTCGGTGAACCGCTTGTTGTAGATCGCGATCGACAGCCAGATCAGCAGGGCCGGGATCAGCAGGAACGCCACCCCGGCCAGCCGCTGACCGACCACGTGCATGGTGCCCTGTCTCGCCATGTCAGCCCGTCACCTTCACCGTCGTCGTCGCGCCCCAGATGGCGAGGCTGATGAAGAAGTCCGTCACGCTGATCAGCACGATCGCGGTGCGGACCGCGCGGCCGACGGCGACGCCCACGCCGGCGGGGCCGCCGACCGCGCGGTAGCCGTAGTAGCAGTGCGCGAGCACCACCATGACGCTGAAGATCAGCACCTTGACGAACGACAGCACCACGTCCTCTGGGGCGAGGAAGATGTTGAAGTAGTGGTCATAGGTCCCGGCGGACTGCCCGTTGAACCAGAGCGTCACCTGTCTGGACGCGAGATAGGAGCTCAGCAGCCCGATCCCGTACAGCGGGACGATCGCGACGGTGCCCGCGATGATGCGGGTGGTCACCAGGTACGGCAGGGACGGGACGCCCATGCCCTCCAGCGCGTCGATCTCCTCGTTGATCCGCATCGCGCCGAGCTGCGCGGTGAACCCGGCGCCGACCGTCGCCGACAGCGCCAGGCCCGACACCAGCGGCGCGATCTCGCGGGTGTTGAAGTACGCCGAGACGAACCCGGTGAACGCCGACGACCCGATCTGGTCGAGCGCCGCGTACCCCTGGAGGCCGACGACGACGCCGGTGAACACCGTCATGCCGATCATCACGCCGACGGTGCCGCCGATCACCGCCAGCGCGCCGCTGCCGAACGCGACCTCGCCGAGCAGCCGCAGCGACTCGCGCAGGTAGCGGCGCAGGGCGCGCGGCGTCCACAGCAGCGCCTTGACGTAGAAGGTGAGCTGGTCGCCGGGCCGGTCCAGCCACGAGACGAGCTTCACCGGCTTGATCCGGCGGGCACCGGGGATCGCCATGTCAGGCCCCCTTCGGCGGGACGACCTGCAGGTAGATCGCCGTCAGCACGAGGTTGACGAAGAACAGCAGGAGGAACGTGATGACGACCGACTGGTTGACCGCGTCCCCGACGCCCTTCGGCCCGGGCCGCGGGTTCAGCCCGCGGTAGGCGGCCACGACGCCGGCGATGAACCCGAACAGCAGCGCCTTCAGCTCGCTGATGTACAGGTCGGGGAGTTGCGCGAGCGCCGAGAACGAGGCGAGGTAGGCGCCCGGCGTCCCGTCCTGCATCAGCACGTTGAAGAAGTAGCCGCCGGCCACGCCGACGACGGAGACCAGCCCGTTCAGCAGGACCGCGACCGCCATGCAGGCGAGCACCCGGGGAACGACGAGGCGCTGGATGGGCGAGACGCCCATCACCTCCATCGCGTCCATCTCCTCCCGGATCGTCCGCGAGCCGAGGTCGGCGCAGATCGCCGAGCCCGCCGCGCCGGAGATCAGCAGCGCCACGATCAGCGGGCTCGCCTGCTGCACGATGGCGAGCACGCTCGCCCCGCCGGTGAGCGACTGCGCGCCGAGCTGCTTGGCCAGCGACCCCACCTGCAGCGAGATGACCGCGCCGAACGGGATCGACACGAGCGCCGTCGGCAGGATCGCCACGGACGCGATGAACCAGAACTGCTGGATCAGCTCGCGCATCTGGAAGGGCCGCCGGAACGTCATCGCGACGACCGTCCCGGCGAGCGCGAACAGCCCGCCGACCTGGCGCAGCGCGCCGGCGCCGGGGGTCCTGGTCTCAGGCGCCGCCATGGCCGCCCGCCTCCTGCCGGTTGCGGCGCCCGGCCAGGATGGCCTGCTGCGCGGGATGGGGAAGGGTCGGGAGCATCGCGTCGAGGCGCTGCGCGTGGCGCTGCTCCCCCCGGCGCGGAGGCATCCCGGGGGTCGGGCGCAGCTGCGGCGGGATCTCGATGGTGCGGCGGCGGCGCGGCGCGGAGGCGGCCGCCGCGGCCGCCTCGGCGGCGAGGGCGGCGGCGTCCTTCTCCTCGGACATCCCGATGGGGCCGCGCGGGTCGCCGTGCAGGAACTGCGCGACGGCCGGCTCCTGGCTGGTGAGCAGCGCCTCGCGGGGGCCGAACGCGATCAGGTCGCGGCGGTAGAGCATCCCGATGTTGTCGGGGACGGTCGCCGCGATCTCGATGTTGTGCGTGACGATCAGCATCGTCGCGTCGATCCGCGCGTTGACGTCGATGAGCAGCTGCGACAGGTAGGCCGTGCGGACGGGGTCCAGCCCGGAGTCGGGCTCGTCGCACAGGATGACCTCGGGGTCCAGCACCAGTGCGCGGGCGAGTCCGGCCCGCTTGCGCATGCCGCCGGAGATCTGGCCGGGCAGCTTGCGCTCCTCGCCGGCCAGTCCGACCATCTCCATGCGCTCCAGGACGATGCGCCGGATCTCGGACTCCTTCTTGCGGGTGTGCTCCCGCAGCGGGAACGCGATGTTGTCGAAGAGCGACAGCGAGCCGAACAGCGCGCCGTCCTGGAACATCAGGCCGAAGCGCCTGCGGGCCTCGTAGACCTTGCGATCCGGGTCGTTGACCATGTCGACGCCGTCGACGAGCACCCGCCCCTGCTCGGGCTTGAGGAGCCCGATCAGCGACTTGAGGAACACCGTCTTGCCGGTCCCCGACGGACCGAGCAGCACGCTCACCTCGCCCTCGGGCAGCGTGAGCGTGACGTCGCGCCAAATGGTCTGCGGTCCGAACGCTTTCGTCAGACCTTCGACCACGACTTTAATTCCCAACGACCATCACCACCCTGTCCGGCCGGGTCAAGCGAGGACGTTACGGGCCAGTAGACCCGGAATTCAATAGCGACCGGCAGGATTCCCTGGGCATTCTCGGCAATGGTCTTGAAAATTGTCACCGGCTTAGTATTCGATCTTCGCCGATCCGTCACGGGTGACTACTCGCCGGTAACATGGCGTCCGCCGGCGGGACGCGGGCCCGCGCGCCGCGGAGGGGATTGTCAACGGGACAGCATCCGGACCGCGGTTTTGTCACATCCCGCGCAAAGAAGCAGCTCTGCGGCGCCGATCCGGGCCGGAAGCCTTGTCAGCGGTCACTGACGACTTTATGTTCGCTAGTGTTCCTCGATCCCGCCCCAAGGGTGTCCGCCACCGCTCGGTACACCCCGCCGGCGCCGCCGTTCCGCTGCGGAGCGGGCAGCACGGCGCCGGTGTCCAGCAGGCCCGATGCGGAGGTTTCCCATACCCATGTCGCAGGCATTGGAATTGTCTGAAACGAGCAGAACCATCTTCGCCGATTTCATCCGCCTGCTGCGTTCGGAGCTGCCCGACGTCACTCAGGAGGTCGTTACCGAGATCCGGAAGTCGATCCCGGAGTACAATCGCTCGGCCGATTCCGCCTATGACCAGATTCTGCGGATCAGCACCGAGTTACTCCTCGCCGGATTCCTGGACACCTTCACCGAGCCCGGCGCGCAGCTCACGCAGCGCGACGAGACCTGCCGCGCGGTCGGGCAGTTCGAGGCCATCGAGGGGCGCAACCTGGACCACATCCAGGCCGCGACCCGGATCGCCTTCCACATCGCCTGGCGCCGCACCGTCGTCATCGCCGAGCGCGAGGACATCCCCACGTCGATCGTCTCCAGCACGGTCGACGCGATGCTCGTCTACCTGGAGGAGGCCGTCGCCCAGATCCGGCTCGGCCACCAGCAGGCCACCGGGCACGCCGACGTGCGCCGCCGCGAGGACCGGCGGCGGCTCCTGCACCTGATCCTCCAGCAGCCGGCGGTCGTGCCCGAGGCGATCGAGGACCTCGCCAGGGCGACCTGCTGGTGGCCGCTCCCGGAGGAGGCCACGCTCATCGCCGTCCACCCCGAGGCGCCCTGCACCCGCGCCGCGCTGGACGCCGACGTCCTGGTGGACCTCGACTCCGCCGAACCGGCCATGCTCGTCCCCGGGCCGCTGACCGAGGCCCGCCGCGGCATGCTGCACGCGGCCCTGTCCGACGCGACCTGCGTCGTCGGCCTCACCGTCCCGCTGGAGCGGGCCACCCACTCGCTGCGCTGGGCGCGGCGCGTCCTCGCCCTGGCCGAGGAGGGCGTCATCAAGGACGGCTCCCTCATCCCCTGCCAGGACCACCTGATGACCATGTGGCTGCTGTCGGACCCGCCGCTCGTGGAGGAGCTCACCCGGCGGCACCTGGAGCCGCTGCGCGAGATGTCCGACGGGCAGCGCCGGCGGCTGGTCGAGACGCTCGCCGAGGCCGTCACCACCCGCGCGACGGCCGTCGACATCGGCGAGCGGCTCAAGATCCACCCGCAGACCGTGCGGTACCGGCTCCGGCAGCTGGAGAGCTACATGGGCGACAGCCTGGACGACGCCGACACCCGGTTCTCGCTCGACGCCACCCTGCGCGCCGTCCGGCTGCGCAACCGCCGCGACCCCGGCCGCGGCACCGACCCCCGCCGCTGACCCCGCCCGGCTCTGCCTGCTCAGTCCTCTATGTCTGCTCAGTCCTCTATGTCCGCGACGAGGACGTCCATGTAGCGGGCGGCGGCCCGTCCCACCGCGGGGAGCTCCTGCGCCTCGTCCGCGGCGAGCACGCGCGGGCGGGCGATCCGCCGGACCCGCCCGAGCCGCTCCACCCCGCCGCGTCCCTCGGCGAGCAGGTTGCGGACCCAGTCGGTGTCCGCCCCGTAGGGCAGCCCGATGACGAGGGTCCGCCCGCTCCGGAACGCGGTGACCGGCGTCCGGTACTCGCGCCCCGACCGCCGCCCCTTGTGCACGACCACGGCGAGCGGCGGCACGTAAGGCGCGTAGACCCCCTGGATCCGGTTGGTGAAGACCTTGTTGACCTTGCGTAGCCCCCTGGGCATAAGCGCTTTCGCCATACCTCTTCCCTAACACGCCGCCGCGGCCGATGCGGCCGGCGGGTGGGTCAACGGGTGATGGTGTACTCCTCGGGCTTGGCCTTGCGGGAACTGGCCCAGTACTCGAAGGTGTGGCCCGGCCACAGGGTGCGGTTCACTCCCTGGTCGTCCAGGTACCAGCTGTTGCAGCCGCCCTCGTTCCAGACCGCGCGGCGCAGGCGCCGCTGGACGCGGTCGTTGAAGCGGCGCACGGCGTCCGGCTTCGGCTCGATGGCGTCGCCGCGGCGCTCCTGCAGCAGCCGCAGGCAGCTCAGGACGTGCTGGATCTGCACCTCGATCATGAAGACGACCGAGTTGTGGCCGAGCCCGGTGTTCGGGCCGAGCAGCATGAAGAAGTTCGGCATGCCCGGGACGGTGGTGCCGCGGTGCGCCTCGATGCCGTTCGCCCAGATCTCCTGCAGCTTGACGCCGTCGCGCCCGGTGACGCGCAGGTCGGCGAGGGCGTCGGTCACCTTGAAGCCGGTGCCGTAGACGATGCAGTCGACCTCGTACTCGCGTCCGTCCGCGGTGACGACGGAGTTCTCGGTGACCTCCGCGATGTCGGACGTCTCCAGCTCCACGTTGGGGCGGGCGAGCGCCGGATAGTAGTCGTTGGACAGCAGGATCCGCTTGCACCCGATCGTGTAGTCCGGCGTCACCTTGGCGCGCAGCTCCGGGTCGGAGATCTGCCGGGCGATGTGCCGGCGGGCCAGGAACTCCTGCGGGCCGGACAGCCGCGGGTCGATCGTGAAGTTGACGGCGCGGGCCTCCAGCGTCCAGTAGATCCCGTTGCGGAAGGCGCGGGCGGCCCCCGGGACCTTGGTGAAGACCGAGCGCACCGGCGCCGGGATGGACACGTCCGGCTTGGGCTGGATCCACGGCGCCGTCCGCTGGAACACGACGAGGTCGGCGGCCTTCTTCGCGATCCGCGGGACGAACTGGATGGCGGACGCGCCCGTCCCGACGACCGCGACGCGCTTGCCGGCGAGGTCGTAGGAGTGGTCCCACTCGGCGGAGTGGAACGCGGTGCCGCGGAACCGCTCGATGCCCGGCAGGTCCGGGTAGGACGGCACGTGCAGGGCGCCGATGCCGGACACGATGGCCTTCGGCGTCAGCGTCGCCCCGTCCGCGAGCGTGACGTTCCAGCGCCGCGCCTCGTCGTCGTACTCCATCGCGTCGACGGCCGCGCCGAAGCGGATGTGCTCGCGCACGCGATACTTGTCGGCGGTGCGCTCCATGTAGGAGCGGATCTCGGCCTGCGGCGCGAACATGCGCGTCCAGCCGGGGTTGAGCTCGAACGAGAAGGAGTACATGTGCGAGGGGACGTCGCAGGCGCAGCCCGGGTAGGTGTTGTCGTGCCACGTCCCGCCGAGCGCCTCGCTCTTCTCCAGGACGACGAAGTCGTGGAAGCCGTGCTGCTTGAGCCGGATCGCCATGCCGAGACCGGCGAAGCCGGCGCCGATGATGACGATCGCCGGGGCGCGCTCGCTCATAACCCATCCTCTCGCGTAACCTACTTCCGGTAAGTTACCTGGAGTAGATTACTGACGGTAGGTCCAACAGGAAGGTTCCGCTGTGAGTGACGCCACACCCCGCCCGCCGCGCCGGCGGATGTCGCGCGCCGAGCGCGAGCGGCAGATGCTGGACGTGGCGGAGGAGGTGTTCGGCGAGCGCGGCTACCAGGCCACCTCGATGGACGAGATCGCCGAGCGCTGCGGCGTCTCCAAGCCGATGCTCTACGAGTACTTCGGCTCCAAGGACGGCCTGCTCGTGGCGTGCGTCGGCCGGTCCAAGGCCGAGCTGCTCGACGCGACCCAGAAGGCGATGGCGGGCGCCGCCACCCCACAGGACATCCTGTGGCGCGGGATGGTCGCGTACTTCGAGTTCATGGACGCGCACAGCAGGTCGTTCGCGATGCTGATGCGCGAGCCGATGGCCGCGTCCGCGGAGACCATCGAGGCCGTCGAGTCGACGCGGCGGCAGCAGAGCACGCTCATCGCGGGCGTGCTGGCGACGTTCGCGCCGTCCGCCCCGGCCGCCGCGATCGACGCCTACACCGAGATCATCATCGGCGCGAGCGAGCGGCTGGCGCAGTGGCGGGCGCGGCGGCCGGAGATGTCGGCGCACGAGGCGGCCCGCCACATGACCGACTTCTGCTGGCACGGCCTCAGCCCCTATGTGGCGGACGCCGGGGCAGGCGGTCCAGCGCCCCGATGAGCAGGTCGAGGCCGAACTCGAAGTCGGCCTCGGCGTCGACGCCGGCGAGCGCCGGCCCGTAGGCGAGCACGTGCGGGAACTCGTCCGGGTCCAGCCGGGACCACGCCTGCGCGCCCGTCTCGGCGAGGTGGCCGAGCATCTTGCTCATCCCGACCTCGCGCAGCTGCGCGCCGAGCGCGTAGGCGAGCAGCGCCCGCATGATCCGGACGGCGGTCTCGCCGTCGAACCCGGCGGCGTCCGCCAGCGCCAGGGCGCGCTCGGCCGGCCGCAGCGCGACCGGGGTGTCGATCTTGTGGGTGAGGACGATCGTCATGCAGCGCGGGTTGTCGTGGGCGACCTTCCGGAATGCCCGCACGAGCGCCCGCGCACGTTCCTGCCAAGGCCCGGACGGGTCGTCGTGCAGTTCCAGGCCCGAGACGACGTGCTCGGCGACGCCCTCCAGCAGCGCGCCCTTGTTCGGCACGTGGTTGTAGAGGGACATCACGGCGACGCCCAGCTCGGCCGCCACCCGGCGCATGGACAGCGCGTCCGCGCTCTCCCGCTCGATCAGCGCGACCGCGGCGAGCACGATGCGCTCGCGGGTCAGCACCGGCCGAACGGCGCCGGGGGTCGCGTTCCTCGTCATCGGTTCCGCCCTTCCGGCCGTTGACACCCGTGAGTGCGCCGTGCCACGGTACGTACATTGTACGCAAGACGTACACCGTACGTCTGCGCCTCCCGGGGAGGAGCGCCCATGTCGACCCATGACCTCTACACCGAGCCCGTCGACACGTCCACCTGGAACGTCCCCATGATCGGCGACGCCCGGTTCACCTGGGAGTACGACGACGGCCGCGACCGCCTGCTCGCCCTCTACCAGAAGGGCAAGGACAAGCAGTGGGACTCCGCCAAGCGGATCGACTGGGACCTTGAAGTCGACCCGCACGACCCCCTCGGCGTCCCGGACCAGTCCCTCGCCATCTACGGGACGAAGTACTGGGACCGCCTCTCCGAGAAGGAGCGCGGCGAGCTGCGCCGGCACTCCACGTCCTGGCAGTTCTCCCAGTTCATGCACGGGGAGCAGGGCGCGATGGTCACCGCCGCGCGCATCGTGGAGTCGGTGCCCGACCTCGACTCCAAGTTCTACTCCGCCACCCAGACGATGGACGAGGCCCGCCACGTCGAGCTGTTCACGCGCTTCCTGCACGAGAAGGTCGGGATGATCTACCCGATCAACACCAAGCTGCAGGACCTGCTGAACGAGACCCTCACCGACTCCCGCTGGGACATGCCCTACCTGGGGATGCAGGTCCTCATCGAGGGCCTCGCGCTCGCCGCGTTCGGCGTCATCCGCGACATCACCACCAAGCCGCTGCCCAAGCAGCTCCTCGCCTACGTCATGCAGGACGAGGCCCGCCACGTCGCGTTCGGGCGGCTGGCCCTCCGCGACTACTACAAGCAGCTGTCGCCCGCCGAGCTCCGCGAGCGCGAGGACTTCGTCATCGAGGGCTGCTACCTGATGCGCGACCGCATCCGCGGCCGGGAGATCTGGACCAACTTCGGCATCGACCCGAAGGAGGTCGACGAGCTGGTGGAGAACTCCCCGTACATGCGGATGTTCCAGAGCCTGCTGTTCAGCCGCATCGTCCCCTGCGTCAAGGACATCGGCCTGTGGAGCGAGCGCGTCCAGAAGACCTACGACGACATGGGCGTGCTGGACATGTCCAAGGCCGACCTCGACGCCCTGATGAACCAGGACGAGGAGATCGCCGACAAGCTCGACACCGAGCGGTTCGCCGCCGAGGAGGCGGCGCGCAAGGCCGAGGTGGACACCGTGATCGCGGACGCCGCGGCGAGCTGAGTACGGTTGGACCAACGCCGTCCAGGACGCCCGCTCGGAGGTCTCGCATGCCACTCGCCCACTTCGACGGAGCGCTCGCCGTCGTCACCGGAGCCGGCAGTGGAATCGGCCGCGCGACCGCGCTGGCCCTGGCCGGCCGCGGCGCCACCGTGATCGCCGCCGACATCGACCTCCCCTCGGCCGAGCACACCATCACCCTCGCGAAGTCGGTCGGCTCCGGCGGCACCGCCTACCAGGTGGACGTCTCCGACGCGGGCGCGATGGAGACCTTCGCCGCCGAGGTGCAGGAGACCCACCGGGCCCCGGACATCGTCGTCAACAACGCCGGCATCGCGGTCGCCGGCCCGTTCCTCGAAACCGGCCTGGACGACTGGGACAGGATCCTCGGCGTCAACCTGTACGGCGTGATCCACGGGTCGCGCCTGTTCGGCAAGCAGATGCACGAGCGCGTGCACGGCCTCCCCAACAAGCCCGACAAGCCCAACTTTGGCGGCCACATCGTCAACGTCGCGTCCGCCGCCGCGTTCGCCCCGTGGCGCGCCATGCCCGCCTACTGCACGACGAAGGCCGCCGTGCTGATGCTCAGCGAGTGCCTGCGCGCCGAGCTGGCGGGCAGCCGCATCGGCGTCACCGCCGTCTGCCCCGGCTTCGTCAGCACCGACCTCGTCGACAACGGAACCTACGCCGTGGCCGACGAGTCCGCCCGCAGCCGCCTCCAGCAGAGCGCCAAGAAGGCCATCAAGCTCCGCAACTACCCGCCGGAGAAGGTCGCCGAGCGGATCGTCCAAGCCATCATCAAGAACAAGGCCGTGGTCCCCGTCAACTTCGAGGGCCACCTCCTGCACACCCTGTCCAGGGTCTCCCCCTCCGCGGTGCGGCTCATGGCCAGAATCCCCACCTCCCGCGGCTAGCGCCCGCGTCCGGGCGCGGCCCCTCCCCACGACTCGCCATCGGTGAGAGGAGACGGATCGATGCCCCCCGACGTGCTGCTGGAAGACGGCCGGCCCCGTACCTGGACGGCGGTGATCCGCTGCGACGACGGCGACCACACGCTGGAACTGACGCACCGCGAGGTGGTCGCCGAGCGCCTGCTGCGGACGTCGCGCAAGCATTCGTTCGACCCCGACGTCGACGTGGACTGGGACGCGCCGCAGGACCCGGACGTGTTCTACATGCCGCCGCAGCTCATCTCGATCTATGAGACGCCGCTGTGGGACGGGCTGACGCACCGGCAGCGGGTGGAGCTGTCGAGGCGGGAGATGTGCAGCATCGCCTCCTTCGGCATCTGGTCGGAGATGATGCTGATGCAGTCGCTGCTGATGCACGCCTACCGGCAGCGCTACGACAGCGACCACGTGGCCTACGCGCTGACGGAGATCGCCGACGAGTGCCGGCACTCGAAGATGTTCGGGCGGATGGTCCGGACGTGCGGGCTGCGCACGCACCGCCCGCGCGCGGTGGAGTTCCACCTGGCGAAGCTGCTCGGGGCGGTGTACGACCCGATGCCGGTGTTCGCGGGAACCCTGGTCGTGGAGGAGTTCACCGACGCGTTCCAGCGCACGACGTTCCCGGACGAGAACGTGCAGCCGCTGGTGCGGCAGGTGTCGCGGATCCACGTGATCGAGGAGGCGCGGCACATCAAGTACGCCCGCGAGGAGCTGAAGCGGCTGGTGGCGGTGCTGCCCGCGGTGCGCCGGCGGATGGCGGCCGCGGGCCTGGCGCGCGTGATGCGGGTGATGACCGGCCAGCTGGTCCATCCGTCGTGCTATTCGGCGGTGGGCCTGGATCCGCGGCTGGCGCGGCGGGTGGCGGCGGTCAGCCCGCACCGGCGCGCGACGATGGCGTGGGCGTCCCGCAGGTGCACCGCGTTCTTCGACGAGGTCGGGTTCCTGGACGGGCGGGCGCGCGGCATCTGGGCGCGCGGCGGATTACTGGAACCGTAACCGGTTCTAGTTCGGGCCATTCATCCTGACAGCCCGAATCTCGTATTAGAAAATGGTTCGTAAATGCTGCGGCGCTGGTCCCGGCGGCGGCATGCGAAAGGGCCGCGGAGGGGGGTCCACTCCGCGGCCCGTCGACGTTGCGGGTCACTGACCTGGGACTATACCCAGGACACTCCTACCGATTGGACGGTCACGTCGTCGACCTCCTCCTCCCAGGTGCCGCGGATACGCCGATCACCCGGCCTCGTTCGGGGAGCATGATCGGCATACCCCTCCCCATTGCCCATCACCTTAGAAGCTCTTGACAGAGAATATGCCATGATCGGCCGATTCAGGTCAGAAATGATTTAGCGCGGCGACGGCCTCACGGGCGACGGCGGTGGCCCGGTC
The DNA here is from genome assembly GCF_004348575.1 of Actinomadura sp. 7K534. Classification (NCBI taxonomy): domain Bacteria; kingdom Bacillati; phylum Actinomycetota; class Actinomycetes; order Streptosporangiales; family Thermomonosporaceae; genus Actinomadura; species Actinomadura sp. 7K534. The sequence continues at coordinate 10,790 of NZ_SMKB01000105.1, read as the reverse complement.
GAGGCACGCGCGCTCCAGAGCCCGCCGCTCGGCCGCACCGGGGGCGTGCTCGCTGTAGCTGACGGTGAGGACCGCGTTGCGGGTGCGGGCCGTGACCTGCCCGATCACCGCCGGGCCCGCCTCGTCGGCCTTGAACCAGCGGTACGCCTCGTCCCCGAGGCCCTCATGGCGGCGGAGGCTGATCGTGCGGACGGGCGGCGCGTCGTGCGCCTGCTCCCACCGCTCGTCGTAGAGGTTCGCGGCGTCCTCCACCGGGGTCGCGGTGTCGTCCGGCGCGTACAGGTGCGCCTCCACGCGGAGCCACCGGGACGGCGAGCCCTCCGCGGAGTACGTGCACGTGGTCAGGGTCGAGTTCCCGCTCTGCCGCGGCCGCGCCTTCGGGACGGTCCGGTCGACGGTCGCCCGCGACACCGCCTGGCACGGCGACGGCAGGCTCCGCACGAACTCCCGCGGCCGCACCGGTGAATGCGACGCTCCGGCGGGCATCTGCGCCACGGCCGCGGCATCGCTGCCGCCACCGCCGCTCTGGCTCCGGCCGGGCACCACCAGGAACACGCCCGCTCCGGCCACCGCGAAGGCGGCGAGCACCGCCAGCAGCTTGAGCAGCCGCGGGCCGCGGGGCGGCGACGGCGGCTCCGGTGCGGAGTAGACCCGGTGGAACGGCTCAGGCGGACGTTGAAGCCCCACTCCCCGCTCCTCACTCCCCCGTCTCGGTGACTGGGCCCGCCTCAAGCCAACGTAGTCAGGCGCCTCGCTCCTGACCAGGCCCCCGGACGGTATGGATTGTCAGACCTCGTGGTCACAATGGAGAGGTGCTGCTAGCCGACATCGCGCGGACATCGCAGGCCGTCGCGGGCACCTCGGGCCGCAAGGCCAAGGTATCCGCGCTCGCCGAGTGCCTGCGCACGGCCGAACCCGCCGAGGCGGCGACCGTGGTCGCCTACCTGTCCGGTGAGCTGCCGCAACGCCAGATCGGCGTCGGGTACGCCGCGTTGCGCGAACTCCCGCCCCCGGCCGCCGAGCCGTCGCTGACCGTCCCGGAGGTGGACGCGGCGTTCACCGGGATCGGCGCGGTCTCCGGGCCGGGCTCCGTCGCACGGCGCCGCGAGCTGGTCGCCGCGCTGTTCGGCCGCGCCACCCGCGCCGAGCAGGACTTCCTCGTCCGGCTGCTGGCGGGCGAGCTGCGGCAGGGCGCGCTCGACGGGGTGATGGCCGAGGCGATCGCGGCGGCGGCCGGGGTCCCGGCCGCCGAGGTGCGGCGGGCGTTCATGCTGCGCGGCGCGCTCGGGCCGGTCGCCACGGCCGCGCTCGCCGACGGCACGGACGGGCTGCGCGCTTTCACGCTGGAGGTCGGGCGGCCGGTCAAGCCGATGCTCGCGGCGTCCGCGCCGTCCGTCGAGGAGGCGTTCGCCAAGCTCGGCGCCGAGGCGTCCGTCGAATGGAAGCTCGACGGCGTCCGCGCGCAGATCCACGTCTCGGACGGCGAGGTCCGGGTGTTCACCCGCACGCTGGACGAGATCACCTCCCGGCTGCCCGAGGTCGTGGCGGCCGTGCGGGAGCTGCCCGTCCGCGCCGCCGTGTTCGACGGCGAGCTGATCGCGCTGCGGCCCGACGGGCGCCCCCACCCGTTCCAGGTCACCGCCGCCCGCACCGCCACGCGCACCGCCAAGGACACCGAGCCGGTCCCGCTGTCGCTGTTCCTGTTCGACGTCCTGTACCTGGACGAGGGAGGCCCCGCGGGCGGCGCCGACCTGCTCGACGCCCCGGGCGCGGAGCGCGGCGCGGCGCTCGTCCGGGCCGTGCCCGCGGAGCTGCGGATGCCCGGGATCGTCACCGCCGACCCCGCGCGGGCCAAGGAGGCGTTCGACGAGGCCGTCGCGCACGGCCACGAGGGCGTCGTGATCAAGTCGATCGACACCCCCTACACGGCGGGGCGGCGCGGCGCCGGCTGGATCAAGGTGAAGCCCCGGCACACCCTCGACCTCGTCGTCCTCGCGGTCGAATGGGGGCACGGCCGCCGGCAGGGGCTGCTGTCCAACCTGCATCTCGGCGCCCGCGACCCCGATACCGGCGGCTTCGTCATGCTCGGCAAGACGTTCAAGGGCCTCACCGACGAGCTGCTCGCGTGGCAGACGGAGAAGTTCCGCGAGCTGGCCGTGCGGGAGGACGGCTGGACCGTCCACGTCCGGCCCGAGCTGGTCGTCGAGATCGCGTTCGACGGCGTCCAGCACAGCCCCCGCTACCCGGGCGGCATCGCCCTCCGCTTCGCCCGCGTCCTCCGCTACCGCGAAGACAAGTCCGCGGCGGAAGCCGACACGATCGACACCGTCCGCGCCGTCGCCCCGATCATGGACTAGCCGGACTCCGCACACCCCTGCGCCCCGCACTCACCCGGACGTCCCCGCCCTGGGTCGTTCGCTGGGCGGTGGGTCCTCCTCCTGCCCGGTGTGGCGGGGGCGGCGGCGCGATTGCGCGCGGGGCCTCATGCGGGACACGGTCCCCCGGTTGCGGGCGCGGACGAGGGCGCCGTGGCGCGGGCGGCCCTCCGACCGGCCCTCGCCGCCCGGTGCGCGCGGAATTCCCGGGGTCGCCTTGCGGGCGGCGCGGGCGGCGCGGGCGGCGGCCTTGCGCCGGGCGCGGGCGACCCGGCGGCGGCGCGCCCGCTCGGCGGCGTCGGCGCGGCGCTGCATCAGCTCGGGCGGGATGAGGTCGTGCCGTCCCGCGATGAACTCCTGCACCCAGATCTTGCCCCGGATGAGCGGCCGGCGGACCTTCTTCTCCCGCCGGACGGCCCGCTGGTAGCGACGCGAGTCCGCGTCGTAGCGCCAGCGCGACCAGGGCGAGGCGGGCCGCGCCACCCGGATCGCGCCGACGATCAGCAGCGCGGGCAGGAACAGCCCGATGAGCCCGGTCCAGATCTTGCCCTTCAGCAGCGTGATCACCGCGAGGACGAGGTTGCCGAACAGGAACGCGGCGTAGAGCGGGGAGAGGGACCCGGAGCCGGAACCGGAGTCGAACCAGAAATTCTCGTAGCCGAACGGGTGGATGCCGAGGAGCAGCAGTCCCGTCACGGCGAGGGCGACGAAGACGGCGTCGACGGACGCGCGGCCCTTCTCCGTCCAGTAGACGTCGCTGAGGTGCAGGATCAGCGCGAACTCGTCCAGCACGAGCGCGGACCCCACGCCGAACACGACGGCGGCCGCCAGGTCGAACCTGACGTGCGCGTCCGGGATCGCGACGCTCCCCACCCCGCCGACCAGCATCAGCACGACGCCGAACACGACGTGGTGGATGTGCACGTCCCCGGCGGTCACGTTCCGGAACCACCGCACGTTCGAGCGGATCAGCCGCACGTTCACCCGCGTCACCACGAACGTGATGATGAACGCGGCGAAGAAGCCGAACAGCGGCAGCCGCCCGGCCTCCACGATCCGCTCACCGAACATCTCGATCATCTGCCCCCCGCACGCTCCATCATGCCCTGCGACATGCACGGATATCGTGGGACGCGGCCGATCAGCGACGATCCGAGGAGAAAGCCGCCGTGAGCCGCACCGTGGACCGCTGCGACCCCGGGTACCGGGCCTGGGTCGCCGAGGCCGTCCGCCTGGTCGAGGCCGACGCCAACCGCAGCGCCGACACGCACCTGCACGTGTTCCCGCTGCCGCCGGAGTGGGGCATCGACCTGTACCTGAAGGACGAATCCGTCCACCCCACGGGTTCCCTCAAGCACCGGCTCGCCCGCTCCCTGTTCCTCTACGGGCTGGCGAACGGCTGGATCCGCGCGGACACGACGATCATCGAGGCGTCCAGCGGGTCGACGGCGGTGTCGGAGGCGTACTTCGCGCGGCTGCTCGGGCTGCCGTTCATCGCGGTGATGCCGGCGTCGACCAGCCCGGAGAAGATCCAGCTCATCGAGTTCCACGGCGGCCGGTGCCATCTGGTGGACGACCCCTCCTCGATCTACGCCGAGTCGCGGCGGCTCGCGGCCGAGTGCGGCGGCCACTTCATGGACCAGTTCACCTACGCCGAGCGCGCCACCGACTGGCGCGGCAACAACAACATCGCCGAGTCGATCTTCGAGCAGCTGCGGCTGGAGCGGTTCCCCGAGCCGTCCTGGGTGGTGGTGGGCGCGGGCACCGGCGGGACGTCCGCGACCATCGGCCGGTACGCGCGGTACCGGCGGTTCCAGACGCGGCTCGCGGTCGTCGACCCGGACGGGTCGGCGTTCTACGGGTCGTTCGCCGACGGCGACCCGGAGCGGACCGCTGCGGGCTCGCGGATCGAGGGCATCGGCCGCCCCCGCGTCGAGCCGTCGTTCCTGCCGACGATCATCGACCGGATGATCCGGGTGCCGGACGCGGCGTCCATAGCGGCGATGCGCTGGACGAGCGCGGTCAGCGGCCGGGCCGTCGGCGGCTCGACCGGCACCAACATGTGGGGCGCGGCCGAGCTGATCGCGGAGATGCGGGCGCGCGGGGAGCGCGGCAGCGTCGTCACGCTGATCTGCGACGGCGCCGAACGCTACACCGGCACCTACGGCTCGGACGCGTGGCTGGCCGCGCAGGGGCTGGACATAGAGCCCTACCTCGCCGCGCTCGACGGGTTCCTGAAGACCGGGGAGCTGGCCGCTATCCCGTGAAGCGGACGGGGTTGACCAGGTCGGCGTAGATGAGCAGGCCGCCCATGACGATCAGGACGACCGCCATCACGTATGTGACCGGCAGCGCCTTCGCGACGTCCACATAGCCGGGGTCGGGCCTCCGGAAGATCTTCGCGAAGCCCTTCTTGATCGCCTCCAGCAGCGCGCCGGCGATGTGCCCGCCGTCCAGCGGCAGCAGCGGGACGAGGTTGAACAGGCCGACCGCGAGGTTCAGCGAACCGAGCAGCATCACGAAGTAGGAGATCTTCTCGGACCCGTCGAGGACCTCGGAGGCGGCGACGTCCCCGCCGATCCGGCTGACGCCGACGACGCCGATCGGGCCGTTCGGGTCGCGTTCCTCGCCGCCGAACGCCGCGTGCCAGATGCCGACCATCTTCTCCGGCATCCGCACCAGCGCGCCCGCGGTCCGGACGGTCAGGTCGCCCATCGTGCTCGCCACCGCGCCCGGCCCCTGCCGCTCGACCGCGCTGGTCGGCGTGATGCCGAGGAACCCGACCTCGACGATCTTGTCCGGGTCCTCCAGGTGGTACATCTGGTTGCGGGCGATCGGGACGTTCAGCCCGACGTCCCGCCCGTCGCGCTCGACGGTCATCGGCACCGTGCTGCCGCCCGCGTCGCGGATCTCCTCCTGCAGCTCCCGGTAGTCGTCGATCGGCTTCCCGTTGAAGGCCGTGATCCGGTCGCCGGGCTGCAGCCCCACCTGCATCGCCGGGGTCGGCGCCGCGTTCGCGGGGCACTCGCTGACCCCCGACTGGCTCGCCGGGACCATGCACTCGGCGACCTCGCGGATCACCGGCTGCGGCTGGTTCGTGCCGATGCCCATCAGCAGGATCGCGAAGAACACCACCGCGAGGAGCAGGTTCATCGCGGGCCCGCCGAACATGATCAGCAGCTTCTGCCACCACTTCTTGGCGTAGAAGACGCGGTTCTCGTCGCCCGGCCGGACCTCCTCCAGCGCCGCGCCGCGCGCCGACTCGATCAGGCCCTGGAACGGCCCGGTGCTGACCTGCCGGATCTGGCCGGGGGCGTCGCCCTTGCGCGGCGGCAGCATCCCGATCATCCGGATGTAGCCGCCGAGCGGGATCCACTTGATGCCGTACTCGGTCTCCCCGCGGCGCCACGACCACATCGTCGGACCGAACCCGACCATGAACTGGGTGGTCCGCACCTTGAACAGCTTGGCGAACGAGAAGTGCCCCAGTTCGTGCAGCGCGATGGACACCAGGAGGCCGAAGAAGAGAATCAACGCCCCAACCAGGTAGGCCATGCGTCTCGCCCCTCCGGTCGTGCACCCCGCTCACCGGGGGGTGGATCCAGCAACCCACCAAGAGTACGGCACCGGCGTTGCTGCGGTTTAACCATCGCGTGACCGCCCGCGGCGGGGTGCGGGCGGCCTGTCCGCGGCGACAGCGATGTGTGGACCGGGGTGCGCGGATGGGACGATGGTCCCTGCGCGCCCGTGACGAAGGAGCCGAACCCATGCCCGCCGATCCGACCGCCAAGAAGACGCCCCTGCACGACGTCCACCAGGAACTGGGGGCGAACCTCGTCGACTTCGCCGGCCATCTGATGCCGCTGCGCTACGCGAGCGAGACCGCCGAGCACCAGGCCGTCCGCACCGGCGCGGGACTGTTCGACCTGTCCCACATGGGAGAGATCTTCGTCTCCGGGCCGGGGGCCGGCGCCGCGCTCGACTTCGCGCTGGTCGGCAACCTCGCGTCGATGCCGGTCGGCAAGGCCCGCTACACGATGCTCTGCGCGCAGGACGGCGGCGTGCTGGACGACGTGATCGTCTACCGGCTCGCCGACGCGACCTGGATGGTCGTCGCGAACGCCGCCAACACCGACGTCGTCCGGGACGCGCTGGTCGAGCGCGCCGCGGGCTTCGAGGCGGCCGTCGAGGACCGCACCGCGTCGTACGCGCTGGTCGCCCTGCAGGGGCCGCGCTCGGAGGAGATCCTCGCGGGGTTCACCGACGCTCCGCTGGCCGACCTCAAGTACTACGCGATCCTCGCCGGGCGCGTCGCGGGCGTCGACGCGCTCCTCGCCCGCACCGGGTACACCGGCGAGGACGGCTTCGAGGTGTTCGTGGACGCGTCCGACGCCGTCGCGCTGTGGAAGGCGCTCGCCGGGGCGGACGGCGTCGTCCCCGCCGGGCTGTCGGCGCGCGACACGCTGCGCCTGGAGGCGGGCATGCCGCTGTACGGCAACGAGCTGTCCGCGGAGATCACGCCGTTCGAGGCGGGCCTCGGCCGGATCGTGAAGCTGGACAAGCCGGGCGACTTCGTCGGGAAGACCGCGCTGGCGGCGCAGGCCCAGACGCCGCAGGGCCGTAGGCTCGTCGGACTCGTCGCCCGCGGGCGTCGGGCGCCGCGAAAGGGGTACCAGGTCGTCACGTCCGGCGGCTCGCCGTGCGGGGTCGTGACGAGCGGGGCTCCGTCGCCCACACTGGGCAGGCCGATCGCCATGGCGTACCTCGACAGCGGCGTCGAGGAGGCGGGCCTGGCCGTGGACGTCCGCGGGCGGCACGAGCCGGTCGACGTGGTTGATCTGCCGTTCTACAAGCGTTCCTGAAAGAGAGAAGTGATCGTGAGCGTTCCCGAGCAGCTCCGCTACAGCGAAGAGCACGAGTGGGTGTCCGGCCTCGGCGGCGAGGACGGCATCGTCACCATCGGCATCACCGCGCACGCCGCCGACGCGCTCGGCGAGATCGTGTACCTCGAGCTGCAGCCGTCCGAGGGCGACTCCGTCGAGGCGGGCGAGCCCTGCGGCGAGATCGAGTCGACCAAGTCGGTCAGCGACATCTACTCCCCGGTCAGCGGCGAGATCACCGCGATCAACACGTCGGTGGTGGACGAGCCCAAGGTCATCAACGACGACCCGTACGGCGAGGGCTGGATCTTCAAGGTCCGGATCTCCGAGGAGCCCGGCGACCTGCTCGACTCCGCCGCCTACGACAAGCTGATCGAGGAAGGCTGAACGTGACCCTGCACGACTCGCTCGCCACGGCCGACCCGGAGGTCGCCGCGGCCGTCGCCGCCGAGCTCCGCCGGCAGCAGTCCACCCTGGAGATGATCGCCTCGGAGAACTTCGCCCCGGTCTCCGTGCTGGAGGCGCAGGGCTCGGTCCTCACCAACAAGTACGCCGAGGGCTATCCGGGGCGGCGCTACTACGGCGGCTGCGAGCACGTCGACGTCACCGAGCAGCTCGCCATCGACCGCGCGAAGTCGCTGTTCGGCGCCGAGCACGCGAACGTCCAGCCGCACAGCGGCGCGCAGGCCAACACGGCCGTCTACTTCGCGCTACTCCAGCACGGCGACACGATCCTCGGCCTCGACCTCGCGCACGGCGGGCACCTCACGCACGGGATGCGGCTGAACTACTCCGGCAAGACGCTGAACGTGGTCCCGTACCACGTCCGCGCGGAGGACGGCCTGGTCGACATGGACGAGGTCGCGTCGCTCGCCGCCGAGCACCGGCCCAAGATGATCGTGGCGGGCTGGTCGGCGTACCCGCGACAGCTCGACTTCCCCGCGTTCCGGGAGATCGCCGACGCGTCCGGGGCGGTGCTCATGGTCGACATGGCGCACTTCGCCGGGCTGGTCGCCGCGGGCCTGCACCCGTCGCCCGTCCCGTACGCCGACATCGTCACGACGACCACGCACAAGACGCTCGGCGGCCCGCGCGGCGGGCTCATCCTCGCCCGCGAGCAGTACGGCAAGAAGATCAACTCGGCAGTGTTCCCCGGGATGCAGGGCGGCCCGCTGGAGCACGTGATCGCCGCCAAGGCCGTGGCGCTCAAGATCGCCGCGTCGGACGAGTTCCGCGCCCGCCAGGCGCTCACCATCGAGGGCGCGAAGATCCTGGCCGACCGGCTCCTCGCCGACGACTCGGCCAAGGCGGGGGTGAAGGTCCTGACCGGCGGGACGGACGTCCACCTCGTCCTGGTCGACCTCGTCGACTCCGACCTCACCGGCCGCGACGCGGAGGACCGCCTCCACGACATCGGCATCACCGTCAACCGGAACGCCGTGCCGAACGACCCGCGTCCGCCGATGGTCACCTCCGGCCTGCGGATCGGCACGCCGGCCCTGGCCACCCGCGGGTTCACCGCCGACGACTTCGCCGAGGTCGCCGACGTCATCGCGCTGGCGCTCCAGCCGTCCTTCGACCGCGACGCCCTGGCGGCGCGCGTGCGGGCGCTGGCCGACAGACATCCGCTGTACCCGGACCTGTGACGTCATCGCGCCCCCTTCCCGCCGGAAGGGGGCGCGCCGCTACAAGGGGGTAGCAATGGCCATCAGCGTTTTCGACCTCTTCAAGATCGGGATCGGTCCGTCCTCCTCCCACACCGGCGGCCCGATGGCCGCCGCGCACCGCTTCGCCGAGGGCCTGCGGCGGGACGGGCTCCTGGCGGAGACCGCGTCGGTGCGGGTCACCCTCTACGGCTCCCTCGGCCTCACCGGGAAGGGCCACGGCAGCGACAAGGCCGTCATCCTCGGACTCGAAGGCGACCGGCCCGAACTGGTCGACGTGGACCAGGTGGACGACCGCCTCGGCAAGATCCGCGAGAGCGGCGCCCTGCGCCTGCTCGACGACCACGAGATCCCCTTCGTCGTCAACGAGCACCTGGTCTTCGAGCGCAAGGAGTCGCTCCCCGGCCACCCCAACGGCATGCGCTTCACCGCGCTGGACGCGTCCGGTGACGAACTCCGCGCGCGGGTGTACTACTCGGTCGGCGGCGGCTTCGTCGTGGACGAGACCGCCACGGGCGCCGACCGTATCAAGTCCGACGACACCGTGCTGCCGCACCCCTTCGACACGGGCGCCGAGCTTCTCGAACGCTGCCGCGAGACGGGCCTGTCCGTCTCGGCGCTCATGATGGAGAACGAGGAGGCGTTCGGGCGCACGTCACGGGAGATCCGCGAAGCCCTCCTCGGCCTCTGGGACGTCATGAGGGCGTGCGTCACCCGCGGCTGCACCCGCGAGGGCCTCCTCCCCGGCGGCTTGAAGGTGCGCCGCCGCGCACCGCAGCTGCACCGCCAGCTCGCCACCGAGAACGCCACCGACCCGCTCCACGCGATGGACTGGGTCACCCTCTTCGCCCTGGCCGTCAACGAGGAGAACGCGGCGGGCGGCCGCATCGTCACCGCACCGACCAACGGCGCCGCGGGCATCATCCCGGCCGTCCTGCACTACTACGACCGCTTCGTGCCCGGCTGCGACGACGACGGCGTCGTCCGCTTCCTGCTGACCGCGGGCGCGATCGGCGTCCTGTTCAAGCAGAACGCCTCGATCTCCGGCGCGGAGGTCGGCTGCCAGGGCGAGGTGGGCTCCGCCTGCTCCATGGCCGCCGCCGGCCTCACCGAGGTCCTGGGCGGCACCCCGGAGCAGGTCGAGAACGCCGCCGAGATCGGCATCGAGCACAACCTCGGCCTCACCTGCGACCCGGTCGGCGGCCTCGTCCAGGTCCCCTGCATCGAGCGCAACGCCGTCGGCGCCATCAAGGCGATCAGCGCGGCCCGCATCTCGCTGCGCGGCGACGGCCGCCACTTCGTCTCCCTCGACAAGGCCGTCAAGACCATGCGCGACACCGGCCGCGACATGCTCGACAAGTACAAGGAGACGAGCCGGGGCGGCCTGGCCGTCAACGTCATCGAGTGCTGAGAGAGCGTCCGCCGGCTACTGGAGCGGGATTTCGATCCCGTGCTCGTCCTCGGGGCGCGGGCCGTGGATGCGCCGGTCGGCCTCGGCGATCGCCACATCGTTGATGCTCGCTTCGCGGCGCCGCATCAGCCCGTGCTCGTCGAACTCCCACAGCTCGTTGCCGTAGCTGCGCCACCACTGCCCGCCGTCGTCGTGCCACTCGTACTGGAACCGGACGGCGATCCGGTTCTCCCGGAACCCCCACAGGCTCTTGCGCAGGGCGTAGTCGAGCTCGCGCTCCCACTTCCGCGTCAGGAAGGCGATGATCTCCTCCCGCCCGGTGATGAACAGGTCCCGGTTCCGCCATGCGGAGTCGGGCGTGTAGGCGAGTGCCACCCGCTGCGGGTCGCGGGTGTTCCAGGCGTCCTCGGCCGCCTGCACCTTCTGCTGGGCGGTCTCCAGGGAGAAGGGCGGGAAGGGC
>NZ_SMKB01000104.1:0-24326 GCF_004348575.1 Actinomadura sp. 7K534 | reverse complement strand
TGGTTTAAAGGGCCGCCCAGGGGGGGTGGGGGGGGCATTGGCGGCGCAGGTCCAGGGCGATTTCGAGGCCGAGGGTGTGGGCGTGGTCGACGAAGGCGTCGAAGTCGGCCAGGGTGCCCAGGTCGGGGTGGACGGCGTCGTGGCCGCCGTCGGGTGAGCCGATGGCCCAGGGGGAGCCGGGGTCGTAGGGTCCGGCGTCCAGGGTGTTGTTGGGTCCTTTGCGGTGGGTGGTGCCGATGGGGTGGATGGGTGGGAGGTAGACCACGTCGAAGCCCATGTCGGCGATCGCGGGCAGGCGTTCGGCGGCGGTGCGGAAGGTGCCGGAGGTGGGGCCGCGGCGGCCCATCGGGTCGAAGGCGGCGCCTTGGGAGCGGGGGAAGAACTCGTACCACGCGCCGAACAGCGCACGCCGCCGGTGCACCGTCAGCGGGTACCACTCGCCCAGGGTCAGCAGGTCCCGCAGCGGATGCCGCTCCAGCACATCCGCCACATCCGGTTCCCCGGCGGCGGCGAGCCGTTCGAGGATGTCCGCGTCCTCGTCCGACATGACGCGCATGAGGCGGGCCAGCGTGCGCCGGTCCTCGGGGGACGCGCCCCGCGCGGCACGCCTGAACAGCGCGATGCCCTCCGTGAGCATCAGCTCGGCGTCCTGGCCGCGGGGCACCTTGATCTGGGCGTCGTGCCACCAGTGCGCGATCGGATCGCCCCACGCCTCCACCCGGAACGACCACGACCCCACCCGCGTCGGCGTCACCTCCGCCGACCACCGGTCCAGCCCCTCACCGACCTCGGCCATCCGCCGGCCGGGCAGCTCCTCGCCCTCCGGCGTCCGCAGCACCACCGCCGCGCCCAGCATCTCGTGCCCCTCACGGAACACCGTCGCCGACACCTCGACCGTCTCACCCACCACCGCCTTGGCCGGCCACCTGCCGCAACCCACCACCGGCGCCACGTCCAGAATCGGGATGCGCCCGAGTTCCGATTCCAGCTTCACCTGCATGTGCCGCTCCCGCGCGTCGGCGATGCCGGGGCACCGCGCCCCGCGCTCCAAGGCATCCATGCCCCGTCCGCAACTTCCGGCCATCAGCGCCACCACAAGATCACGTAAAGAGATCCCCCGCGCGTTCCCGTCTGCCGCGGATGCCCGTTCCACGGCGCGGCGGGGCGTTCGGCGGTGCGTGCTCAGGGTGCCGTGCTCAGTGGGGCGCGGTGGACGCGAGCGCCTCGCGGGCGGTCGCGACGTCCGGGGCGATCGCGACCCGGCGCTGCAGGCCCGCCACGTCCGAGACCCGCCGGACGATGCCGCGCGGCGGCAGCACCACCCACATCGGGACGCCCACCTCGGTCGCCCGCATCTGGGACCGCGTGATCACGTTGAGGCCGTTGCTGTCGCAGAACGTGCAGCCGGTGAGGTCGAGGATCAGGGCCGGCGTCCCGGAGGCAAGCAGCCGCTCGGCCTGCCGGAGGATCGCGTCGCCGTTGCTGAGGTCCACCTCGGCCGGGAACGTCAGCGTCCCGCACGTCCGCGTGATCTCCACTCGCGCCACACCGAGATCCATGCTTCGCCCCAACGCCGGTCCCTCACCTGGATGACAACGGGGGGTACCTCACTGCGACTGTAAGCCCCGGGACCGGACGGAACCTTCAAGAGACGGTCAAGTCTCGGGCGGTGGTCCGCCATATCCCCGCCGATCCTGTTCATCGTTAATAGATCCTGTTTTGTCGCATTCAGGCGGCTGTTCGCCCGCGCCGCCCGCCCGCGCCGCGCTCTTCGCGGGCCGCTGCCCCAAGGATCATCCTCTTTCCTGAAATTTCCCTGAGGGGAGACGAACCGGACGCTGAGTGGTCCGGCCACCGCACCGCCGGACGGGGCGGGGCATCGCGTCGCCTGCCCGGCGGAGCCGCATCGCTTTGTCGCGGCAAACCCCTATATTTCACCCCGTGGACTGCTAACTTCGCGATCGGGGGGAGCCGGGATGAGTACGGATCCAGTGGTCATCGACGGCGGCGACCGCTCCTGCGTGCGCCTCCTGCTGGAGCTGCGCGGCCGCATCGCGGACATGGCCCCCGGCACGGTCGTCCACCTGATCGCCGGCGATCCGGCCGCCCCGATCGACCTCCCCGCCTGGTGCCACCTGACCGGTCACACCTACCTCGGCCCGCTCGACGGCGCCGCGTCCCCCACCTACGCCCTCCAGGTGACGGCGGCCCCTACCCCGACCTCCCCGGAGTCGCCCTGGCGGCCCCGCTGAGCGGGTCGCTCGCGAACCGCACCGCACCGCGCTGCGAGACGGCCGGACGCCCGCCCCGTCCGGCGACCGTCCTGTGACCACGGCCTCGTGGCCGCCGTCGGCGGGGCGCCGCGTTGTCGGTGGCGCGTGCGAAGCTGAGCACGTGAGCGCCGAAGAGGAGCGTGCCGGAGTCCGGCTGACCAACCTCGACCAGCCCCTGTTCGAGGGCGCCGGGGCAACCAAGCGCGACCTGGTCGACTACCTGGACGCCGTCGCCGGCCGCATCCTCCCGCAGCTCGCGGGGCGGCCGCTGTCGGTCAAGCGCGTGCTGCGGGGCCAGAAGCCCTTCATGCAGAAGAACCTCCCGAAGTACACCCCGTCCTGGGTGCCGCGCGTGACGGTGTGGGCGGAGTCGTCCCGGCGCGAGGTGTCGTACGCGCTGTGCGACGACCGCCGCACGCTGCTCTGGTTCGCCAACCAGCGCGCCGTCGAGTACCACCCGCCCCTCTTCCGCGACGGCGCATGGGACCGGCCGACGCACCTGGTCATCGACATCGACCCGCCCGCCCCGGACGACTTCGGCGCCGCCGTCCGCGCCGCCCGCCTCGTCCGGTCGGCGATGGACGCCTCCGGGCTGGCCGGGGCCGTCAAGACCAGCGGCGCGAAGGGCGTCCACGTGTTCGTGCCGCTGGACGGCCGCGCGCCCGCCGACGACGTGGCCGCCGCCACCCGTGCCCTCGCGGCCCGCGCCGAGCGCCTCGACCCGGACTTCGCCACCACGGCCTTCATCCGCGAGGACCGCGGCGGCAAGGTGTTCCTCGACTCCACCCGCGCCGGCGGGGCGACCGTCGTGGCCGCCTACAGCCCGCGGATCCGCCCCGGCACGCCGGTCTCGTTCCCCGTGCCGTGGGACGACCTCGACGGCGTCGCCCCCGCCGACTTCACCGTCCGGAACGCCGCGGGCCTGCTCGCGGACCGCGACCCGTGGACCGAGCTCATGCCGTCCCCGCAGGCACTCCCGCCCGGCCTGATCGAGGAGGGCCACACCATCCCGGTCGCGCGGGTGCAGGCCATGCACGAGGGAAAGCGCCGGGCCCGCGCCCGCCGCGCCACCTGAGAAACGGCCCGCCCGAAACGGCGAGGCGAACGAAAACCGCGCCGATCCCGCTGTTTCCCCGGCCTTTCGCGCCGGGCGGCCGGGGAAACGAACGAGACGGCGGTCCCCTCTCAGGAATTCAGAATGACCGGCAGTTCACGGTGGCCATTCGATATGAACGATTCCACCTGGCGCAGTTCACCCGGGTCGACGGCGAGGGCCATATCGGGGAAGCGGCCGAACAGCGCCGGAAGGGAGATCTCGGCCTCCATCCGCGCGAGGTGCTTGCCCACGCAGAAGTGCGCGCCGTAGCCGAACGAGAGGTGCTCCTTGTCGGCGCGGGCGATGTCGAACGCGTCGGCGTCGTCGCCGTGCAGGGCGCGGTCGCGCCCGGCCGCGGCGTACGCGGCCAGGATCGCCTCGCCCTTCCGGATCGTCACCCCGCCGACCTCGATGTCCTGGACGGCGTAGCGCAGCGGGAGGTTCGCCACGGGCGCCTGCCAGCGCAGCGTCTCCTCGATCACCTCGTCCCACGGCACCTCGCCGGACCGGACCCGCGCGTACTGCTCCGGGTACGTCAGCATCGCGAGGATCGCCTGGTCGAGCAGGTTCACGGTGGTCTCGTGCCCGGCGGAGATCATCAGGATCAGGGTGTCCACGAGCTCGTTCTCGCTGAGCCGCGAGCCCTCCTCGTCCCGCGCGGAGATCAGGACGCCGGCCAGGTCGTCGGCGGGCTCGCGGCGCCGGAACTCGACGAGGTCCTGGAGGATGCCGTACATCTCCTGCTGGTTGGCGAGGGACTGCTCGGCCGTCAGCGCCGTGTTGAACACGCCGTCCACGCAGCGGCGCAGGCTCGGCCGGGTCTCGTCCGGGACGCCGAACAGCCGGCAGATCACCTCGATCGGCAGCGGGTAGGCGAACTCCTCGCGCAGGTCGGCCCGCCCGCCCGGCGCCGCCGCCAGCGCCGCGACGAGGTCCCGGGTGATCTCCGCCACGGCCGGCCGCAGCGCCTCGGTGCGCCGCGGGGTGAACGCCCGCGAGATGATCGTGCGGAGCCGGCGGTGGTCGTCGCCGTAGGCGGTGAACATGTTCTGCACCGACACCCACAGGGCCAGCGGCCAGTCCGGCGGGATCTCGCCGTCGATCCACGCGGCCCAGTGCAGGTTCGGGTTCTTCGACACCATCGGATCGGCCAGCAGGCCCTTGAGCTCCTCCTGCCCCGTCACCGCCCACGCGGCCACGCCGCCGGGGAGTTCCACCGGAGTCACCGGCCCCCTTTCCCGCAGTTTCGCGGCCTCCCCCTGCACATCGGCGCCCGTGGGGTCGAGGACGTACGGATTCTCCATTGGATCTCTCCAGAGGTCGGGACGGAGCGCGCCCTGAATGGCGGCGTGTGAAAGGCAACGCTGCCAACGTAGGTCCCGGCCCGCGCCTCCGGCTAGATCAACTCGGGGAATTGATCGGCGAATTCATTTCGGCCATTACCTAAATGGCGGCCCGGAAATCCTCGGGCGAGAGGGGCTCGCCGTGCGCGTGCTCGGTGAAGCGGCTCGCCGCCGGGATGTCCGGCTCCCCGGGCACGCCGGTCCCGCCGGGCCGCGCCGGCTCGCCCCAGCCGTGCCCGGGGGACACGACGTTGTCGGGCGGCGCCTCGGCGGCAGTGCCGTACAGGTAGGAGCCGAGTCCGATCAGCAGGCGCTGCACGTCCTGCTGCGGCCGGACGACCAGCCGCACGAACTGGCTCGTGGACCCCAGCTTGTTGCCGCACTCGCGGATGAACACGCCGTGGTGGGAGATCAGGTGGTCGCGCAGCGCGACGCCGTCCCGGCCGTCCGGGAGCTTGATCATGATGAAGTTGCCCTGCGACGGGAAGACCTTCAGCCCCGGCAGCGCCGCGAGCTGCTGCGCCATCATCATCCGGTCCCGGGACAGCAGCCGCAGGCTCTCCCGGTACTCCGCGCCGTGCTCGCGCAGCAGGAACACCACGACCTCGGCGAAGGAGTTCAGGTTCCACTTCGGCAGCGCCGCCCGGACCGTCTGCGCCAGCGCGGGGTTCGCCACCATGTAGCCGAACCGGATGCCGTGCAGGCCGAAGTTCTTGCCGAGGCTCTTCAGCACGACCACGTTGGGTCGGATGCGCGCCTCGTCGGCGACGCTGGTGTGCGGCTCGGCGTCCACGAAGTCGAGGAACGACTCGTCCACCACGACCAGGTCCAGGTCGATGAGCAGGTCCAGCAGCCGGACGATCTCGCGCCGCGGGACGTAGCCGCCGTCGGGGTTGTTCGGGTTGCAGACGACCGCGACCCGCGACCCGCGGGCGCGGACGAAGTGCACGAACGCGTCCACGTCGAACTCGAAGCCCCGCATCTCCTGGAGCTGGAACATGTCGACGCGCTTGCCGGTCTCCATCGGCTGGTCCGTCCAGCGGCCGAACGTCGGGATCGGCGTGGCGAGGCTCTCCCGGACCAGCAGGTGGTCGATCCAGGTGATCAGCTCCGTGGACCCGTTGCCCATCACCACGGTCTGCGGGTTGTGCCCGAGCACCGAGCACAGCTCGGCGGTGATCGTGTCGGCGTCGCTCGGGTAGTACTTGAGGATCTGCTCCATGGCCCCCGCGAGCTGGGAGAACATCCCGGGCGTCGGGAAGTAGGGGTTGCAGGGGATGCAGAAGTCGACCAGGTCCTGCCGCCCCGACGACGCCCGCTGCAGGGCGAGGAAGGACGGGCTGTGCGCGTTCTTGCGCAGCAGGCTCGGATCGATCGAGTCCGTTGACACGGAAGGTGCTCCTCGCGCGCAGGGACGTCGCCGTGGCCGGGAGGCGGCGTCCGACCGGTGTCGTCCGCTGGCCGGGTCCGGTTGGTGCCCGCCCGCCAGAGGTACGGCCCCGCCCCCGCACGGGTTCAGCGCGCCCCGGCGTCCCGGCCGGCGTCCCGGCGCCCGGCGTCGCCCGTCAGCGCCGGCCGGTGTCGGCCTCCAGCAGCCTGCGCAGCTCGCCGGCCGCGTCCGGCGCGAGCGCGGCGAACCGTTCCCGGTACAGGGCGGTGGACTCGGCGGAGGGCCAGCCATCCGGGAGGTGCTCGGCGGGCAGCCCCGGGTCGGTGCGCAGCACCTGCAGCCAGTCGGCGCCGAGGAGGGTGAGGCGGGTCAGCGGACGCCCCGCCGCCCCGCGGTCGGGCGTCCAGGTGGCGACGAACGACTCGTGTTCGGCGCGGATGGCGCCGACGTCCCAGGCCCGGTGCAGGAGCCTCGGCACGTCGGTGCCCTCCACCGGGACGGAGTAGAACCCGTCGGCCAGCTCGGCCAGCCCGGCGAACTCCGGGCCCTGGAAGATGGCGGCGATGTCGACGCGGCCGGGCGCGATCCACAGCCCATCGCGCAGCCCGCCGAACCCCGCCCAGATCAGCCGGGCGCGGATCTGGTGGCGCAGGTCGCGGCGGCTCTCCGGCATCGAGTAGCTGAGCAGCGTCCACTCGCCGTCCGGGTGGGTGAACGGCGCCGGGGAGTCGACCCGGGGCTTGGCCTCGCGGAGCAGGTCCTCGGCCCACGGGGTGAGGGAGAACCGGGCGGTGCGGCCCTCCCGGGTCCGGGCGAGCAGGCCCTTGCGCGTCATCCGCGCGAGCGTGGCGCGCGCGGCCGCCTCCGCCACCCCGAGGTCGGCGAGCAGGTGCAGGAAGACCCGGGAGCTGATCGGCGGGTACCCGCGGTCGAGGACGAGCGAGCCGAGGAAGCTGAACAGCAGCTGCTGCGGGGCGCGAACGCGCGGCCGCGGGTTCGGGGACGCGTCCTGCACGGCGGTCATCCCTCGTCCTCTCGTCGTCCTCAGGGCAGATTATTCGATGAAATCCTGACGCGCGACAGTTTTCAATCAAGCATCTTCCTGGCGGGGCGCCGCCCACGTGCCGGTCAGGTGTCCGTATGATGGACATCCGACGGGCGTGCGAGCGGCGAGGGGATGATCGATGCCACGGGAAGGCACCGGACCGGATTTCATCGAGGCCCTGGCCCGGGGCCTCGACGTCATCACCGCCTTCGAGCCGCGGCGGCCCGTGATGTCACTGGCGCAGGTCGCCGAGGCCGCCGGCCTGGCCCGGCCGACCGCCCGCCGCATCCTGCTGACCCTCCGCGAACTCGGCTACGTGCGCGTCGAGGACGGAGGATACGCCCTCACCCCCCGCGTGCTCGACCTCGGTGTCTCCTATGTCCGTTCGATGGGGCTGTGGGACGTCGCCCGCCCGCACATGGAGCGCCTCGTCGAGCGGACCGGCGAGTCGTGCTCGATCGCGCAGCTCGACGGGTCCGACATCGTGTACGTCGCCCGCGTCGCCGTTCCGAAGATCGTCGCGCTGACGGTGCAGATCGGGACGCGCTTCCCGGCCCTGCAGACCTCGCTGGGCAAGGTCCAGCTCGCCGCGCTGGACCCCGCGGAGGTCGACCGGATCCTGGCCGAGCCGACCCGCTCCGGCCTGGAGCCGCGCGTCCGGCCGTCCCGGGAGGAGCGGGACGCGGAGCTTCGCGAGGTCCGGGCGCGCGGGTGGGCGATGACCGACGAGCAGCTCGCCCGCGGCATCCGCTCGGTGGCGGCACCGCTGCGGGACGGCTCCGGGAAGGTCATCGCGGGCATCAACGTCAACACCCACGCCGCCGAGACGCCCGTCGAGCGGCTGCTGGAGGAGCACCTGCCGCTGCTGCTGCACACGGCGGGGGAGATCAGCGCCGACTTCGCGCGGCTGGAGACCGTCCCGCAGGTCACCCGCCCGGCCGCGGGATGAGCACGATCCGGCCCTCGGCCGCGCCGGCGGCCTGCCGCCGCCACGCCGCCGCCGCGTCGGCGAGCGGGACGGTCTCGTGCGCGACCGACAGCTCCCCGGCCGCGGCCCGCGCGGCGACGAACCCGATCGCCGCGGCCCGCTGCTCGGCCGTCAGCTCGTTGTTGGTGTAGCCGAGGATCCGCAGCGACCTGCCGCGGAGGGTGGCGGACTCGATCGGGCACGTCTCGCCCGCCGAGCCGCCCAGGTTGACGAGCCGCCCGCCGGGGCGCAGCGCCAGCGCGGCGGCCGCGGCCGGGGCGCCGAACAGCGGGTCGAGCACCAGGTCGGCCGGACCGTCCGCGGCGGCGGCGAACCGGCGGGCCAGCTCGCGGACGTCGCCGGTATCGAGCGCGACGACCGCGTCCGCCCCGGCCCGCTCCGCGCGCTCCAGCGCGGCCGGGGAGCGCGCGCCCGCAACGACCCGCCGCGCGCCCGCGATCCGGGCGAGCCGCACCGCCGCCTGCCCGACGACGCCGCCCGCGCCGAGCACGATGACCTGCTCGCCCGCGGCCAGCTCGCCGCGCATCGTGAGCGCCATGTGCGCGGCGACCGCGGAGAGCCCGAGCGCGGCCAGCGCCACCGGGTCGGTGCCGTCCGGCAGCGCGACGAGCTCCGGCTCCGGGACGGCCGCGACCTCCGCCATGCTCCCGTCGCCCGCCGCCATCCCGGCCGGGGTCGGGAACCACACCGTCCGGCCGCCCGCGGTCCCCACGCCCTGGACGCCCGGCACGTACGGCGTCGCGGGCCGCCCGAAGTAGGACGTGCCCGTGGCGCACAGCAGGTCGAGCGGCGTGACGGGCGCGGCGAGGACGTCCACCAGCACCTCGCCGTCCCGGGGGACGGGCGTATCCCGCTCCGCCACCTCGGGCGGCCGGCCGTACTCGCGGATCTCGGCGGCGCGCACGGTCAGGTCGCGATGTCGGGGTAGGGGAGCGTCATGTGCGAGAGCTTCCGCGCGTACTCCAGCTGGAACCCGAGCGGCTCGTCGTAGTCGCGCTCGAACATGGCGATGAACAGCGTCAGCGTGAGGAACGGGTGCGCGCCCAGCTCGAACAGCTTCGGGTAGTCGTGCGCGGCGAGGGCGGCCCGCTCGGCGTCCTCGAAGCGCAGCCAGGTGCTGGACTCGGCGCCGTGGCAGTTGAGGATGCGGTTGGCCTGCTCCGCCTCCCACCACGCCACCGTCGCCTCCGGCTCGTCCCGGTAGCGCTCGACCAGGGCGGGGTCGCGGTCGACGGTGAAGAGGAACTTGTTCAGCAGGTACTTGCTCACTTGCCCGCTCCGTTCGGGTACCAGGTGAAGTACGCCTCCATCGTGTGGAACAGGTCGTAGGTGTCGACGTAGTCGGCCTTCCGGCCCTCGCCCGCGACGCCCATCATCAGCATGAAGTCCATGAACCCGTGGGTGGCGTTGCCGGGGGCGTGCAGGCTGTCGAGCGTCACCTCCGACAGGCAGCCCTCGATGTCGCCGGTGGAGATCCACTCGACGGCCTTCGCGTCGAACTCGGGGTCGGGGCCGTGCGGGCCGAACTGGCGCGGGCCGCCGAGCTCCAGCGACAGGTGCCCGGTGCCGATGATCGCGACCCGCTGGTTCCCGGGCCACGACTCGACCAGCTCCCGGATCGTCCTGCCGAGCTGGACGAACCGCTTCGGCCGCGGCAGCGGCGGCGCGAAGATGTTGGTGTAGACGGGCACGATCGGCAAGTCGTTCTGCGGGCGCAGCGTGATGATCGGGCACGTGATCGAGTGGTCGATGCGCAGCTCGTTGGAGAACGCCAGGTCGAAGCCCGCGTCGATGCCCTCCCGCAGGAGGTACGCCGACAGGTCCTCCTGCCCCTTCATCACCATCCGGGGCAGCCCGAACTCGCGCTCCTCGTTGTACCAGTTCGCGTCGTAGAAGGGCGCCTTGCCGATGAGGAACTGCGGCATGTTGTCCAGCCACAGCTGGTGGAAGTGGTCGGACCCGACCATCACCAGGACGTCGGGGCGGGCCCTGGTGAGCGTCTCGCGGAACGCCTCGACCTTGCGGACCCATTCGTCGGCGAAGCCGGGGCGGTCCTCCCCGGTCGCCGTGCTCGCTCGGTGGTAGAAGGGGTGGTGGGTCGAGGCGATCACAGCGACCAGTTCAGCCATGACGGTCTCCGGGGGAGTAGGGGTCGGGGGCGACGGACCGGTTGTTGAGGTCCACCGACAGGAAGATCTCGTTGCCGACCGGGCGGCGCAGCTCCTCGGCGAGCTGCCCGATGAGCCCGGCGGTGCGGGCCAGCAGCGCGAACCCGCGCAGCAGCTCCAGCGGCAGCCCGAGGTCGGCGAGCGCGGCGCCGCACACCCCGGCGCCGTTCAGCGGCAGCTTCTTGCCGAGCACCTCGGGGTGGACGCGGCCGATCGCGGCGAACAGCGACAGGTGCGGCCCGAACAGCCCCTCCTCGGCGGCGATCCGCATCAGCCTGGGGGTCCGCGGGTCGCCGTCCTTGTGGACGTGGTGGCCGAGGCCGGGGACGAACCGCTTCGCCTCGCGTTCCGCGCGGACGGTCCGCAGCGCGAGCGCGTCCCACTCCGCGTCGGTGGCCGGGGGGCCGCCGTCCACCGCTTCCAGCACGCCGTGCAGGAACCGCCCGGTGTCCTCGGTGACGCCGAGGAACCGGGAGCCGCCGCCGAGCAGCCCGGCGGCGAGGGCGCCCTGCACCGAGTCGGGCGCCGACAGGTACGTGAGGCGGGTGACGATCGCGGTCGGGGTGAATCCGTGGTCGGCGAGCGCGGCGAGGACGGCCTCGAACACGCGGGTCTCGCCCGGCTCCGGCCGCCGCTGCGCCGCGAGCCAGAACGCCAGCTCGCCGAAGCCGACCTCGCCCATCACGTCCTCGGCGAGGTCGTGCCCCAGCAGGGTGATCTTTTCCCGGCTGGACGCGCCGAGCGCGGTCGGGTACTCGGGCCGCTCAGCCACGGTCGTCCCCCTGCGGCCTCTCGTGTGGCCGGGCGAGCCATTTGCGCAGCTCCGCGCCGTGCTCGTCCAGCTCCGGCGGCGGCAGCCGGTACGTCGCGGGGGTGCGGGAGAAGCGGATGGGGTGCCGGGTGGTCGGCACGGCGTGGTCGCCCTCGCCGACCACGACGACCGGGTCCAGCTCGAACCGCTCCGCCATCGCGAACCCGCCGTCGATCGTGTTGATCGGCCCGCTCGGCACGCCGGCCTCCACCAGCAGGTCGAACCACTCGACGGCGCCGCGCAGCCGCAGCCGCTCGACCAGGATCGGGCGGAGCTCGGCGCGGTTGGCGGTCCGGGCGGCGTTGGTCGCGAAGCGCGGGTCGTCGGGGACGTCCGGGACGCCGAGGACCTCGCACAGCCTGCGGAACTGCCGGTCGTTGGCCGCCGTGACGATGAGGTCGTTGTCGGCGGTCGGGAGCGGCTCGTAGGGGAACACGCTCGGGTGCGCGTTGCCCATCCGGTACGGGACGGTGTCGCCCGCGACGTACGCCGAGCTGTGGTTGACCAGCCCGGTCAGCGCGGACGACAGCAGGTTCACCTCGACGAGCTGCCCTTCGCCGGTCGCGTCGCGGTGCCGCAGCGCCGCGAGGATGCCGATCGCGGCGTGGTTGCCCGCCATCACGTCGAACACCGAGATCCCGGCCCGGTAGGGCGGGCCGTCCGGGTCGCCGGTCAGGCTCATCAGCCCGGAGATCGCCTGCACCATCAGGTCGTAGCCGGGGACGTCGCGCCCCGCCCCGGACCCGAACCCGGTGATCGAGCTGTAGACGATGCCGGGGTTGGCGGCGCGCACCGAGTCGTAGTCGAGGCCGAACCTGCCGAGGCCGCCCGGCTTGAAGTTCTCGATCAGCACGTCCGCGCGGCGGGCCAGCTCCCGGGCGGCCGCGGCGTCGTCCTCGTTCCGCAGGTCGAGGGCGATGGAGCGCTTGCCCCGGTTGATGCCGAGGTAGTAGGTCGACACGTCGCCGCGCGCGGGCGGCGTCCAGGTGCGGGTGTCGTCGCCCCCCGGGCCCTCCACCTTGACCACTTCGGCGCCCAGGTCGGCCAGCAGCATCGTGGCGTAGGGCCCGGCGAGGATCCGGGAGAAGTCCGCCACCAGCACCCCCGACAGGGGGCCGCCCGGCCCTTCGCGCGCGGTGTCGTCCGTCATCCGGCTCCTTGTCGCTCGGTCTCTCGTCCGATGGGCGGACGCTCGTCCGCACTCCCGATTGTGCCACGGCGATATCGAACCTGGTCAAGTGGTTGACACTTTGACTATCGCTCGAAAGAGTGGCCACAAGCAGGTTTGACCGTACAGCGGACATTAGTCCGTGACTGCTCCGGGGTGAGTGTCCCGAAGGACGAGGAGTGCGAGCGATGCCGAACACGACGAGCGAGTTCGAGCCGGGCCGTCCCGTGGTGCTGCGCGGCGGCATGGTCCTGCCGATGACCGAAGGGCGCGAGGTCCTCGACCGCGCCGACGTCCTCGTCACCGGAGAGACGATCACCGCGGTCGGCCCGGACCTCCAGGTGCCGGAGGGCACCGCGGAGATCGACGCGTCCGGCGGCATCGTCATGCCCGGGATGATCGACACCCACCGGCACATGTGGCAGACCGCGATGCGCGGCTACGGCGCCGACTGGACGCTGACCCAGTACTTCGTCTGGTACTACCTGGAGCACGGCAAGCGGTTCCGGCCCGACGACATCCACGCCGGCAACGTGCTCGCGGCCCTGGAGGCCATCGAGGCCGGAGTCACCACGGTCGTCGACTGGTCGCACGGCCTGCAGACCCTCGACCACGCAGACGCCGCCGTGGACGCGCTGCGCTCGGTCCCCGGGCGGTTCGTCCTCGCCTACGGCAACATCCAGGCGCCGCCCGCCGAGTGGACCGGCACCCCCGAGTTCCGCGACTTCGCCGGCAAGCTCATCGGCGGCGACATGCTCGGCTTCCAGCTCGCGTTCGACGTGGTCGGCGACCCCTCCTTCCCGGAGAAGCCCGCCTTCGAGGTCGCCCGCGACCTGGGCGCCCCCGTCACCACCCACGCCGGGGTGTGGGGCGCGACCAGCGACGAGGGCATCAAGCAGATGCACGACCACGGGTTCATGACGCCCGAGACGGTGTACGTGCACGCCGCGTCGCTGTCGGCCGACTCCTACCACCGGATCGCGGCCACCGGCGGCTCCATCTCCGTCTCCACCGAGAGCGAGCAGAGCGCCGGGCAGGGCTATCCGCCCACCTGGGTCCTGCGCGAGCACGACATCCCGGTGTCGCTGTCGATGGACACGAGCGTCTGGTGGAGCGGCGACCTGTTCTCCGCCATGCGGACCACGCTCGGCGCCGACCGCTGCCGCATGCACCTGGAGGCGCACAACAGGGGCGACACCGTCACGCACTGCAACCTGCGCGCCGACCAGGTCGTCGAGTGGGCCACCCGCGGCGGCGCCCGCGCGATCGGCCGCGACGACCTCGGCACCCTCGCACCGGGCAAGAAGGCCGACGTCGTCCTGATCAAGAACGACGACTCGCCGGTGTCGTTCCCCGTGCTCAACCCCTACGGGCACGTCGCGTTCCAGGCCCAGCGCGGCGACGTCCACACCGTCCTGGTGAACGGGCGCGTCGTCAAGCACGACCACCGCCTGGTGGACGTCGACCTCGCCGCCGCGCGCCGCGAGGTCGAGGCCACGGTCGAGTACCTGCGCTCGTCGATGGGCGAGCAGGCCTGGGCGGACGGCATGAACCCCGACGTCCCGGAGACCAAGATCCTCGACAACCCGTACACGTACACCGACTACCGCAGCGCCCAGACCCGGACGCGCTGACCCGGATGCGCTGACCCGGACGCGCTGACCCCGGACCAGGGGGAACGCGCCGGCTCCGCGGCCTCGGAGGGGAGGCCGCGGGGCCGGCGGCTCGGTATGGCGGGGGAGCGGTCAGCCCCAGACCTCTTCGGCGGTCTCGGCGATGAGGCGCAGCTTCGCCGCCTGCTCCTCGGCGCTCAGCACGTTGCCCTCCACGGTGGAGGAGAAGCCGCACTGCGGCGACAGGCAGATCTGGTCGAGCGGGACGTGCCGCGCCGCCTCGTCGATGCGGCGCTTCAGGTCGTCCTTGGACTCCAGCTCGCCGCGCTTGGTCGTCACCAGGCCGAGCACGACCATCTTGCCCGGCGGGACGAAGCGGAGCGGCTCGAAGCCGCCCGACCGCTCGTCGTCGAACTCCAGGAAGAACCCGTCGACCTCCAGCTCGCCGAACAGGGCCTCGGCGACGAAGTCGTAGCCGCCCTCGGCCGTCCAGGACGAGCGGAAGTTGCCCCGGCACATGTGGGTGGTGACGTTCATGCCCTCGGGGCGCCCGGCCAGCGAGGCGTTGATCTGCCGGATGTAGCGCAGGTGGAGGTGCTCGGCGTCGTCGCCGCGCTCCTTGATCATGGCCCGCTGCGCGGGGTCGTTGAGGTAGGCGAGGCTCGTGTCGTCGAGCTGGAGGTACCGGCAGCCCAGCTCGCCGAGCCGCTTCACCTGCTCGGCGTAGGCGGCGGCCAGGTCGGCCCAGAACTCCTCGATCTCGGGGTAGACCTTCGGGTCGATCGACGCCGGCCCGCCCCGGTAGTGGACCATGTTCGGCGACGGGATCGTCAGCTTCGGCGTCACCCCGTCCCCGGCGGCGTCCCGCAGGAACGCGAAGTGGTCCGCGAAGATCGTGTGCTCCAGCCGGACCTTGTCGTGCACGCTCAGCGCGGCCGTGCTGAACTCGATGTCCCCGGCCTCGTTGTGGAACTGGACCTTGATCTTCTCGTCCGCCGGGCTGATCCCGCCGAGCTGGTAGATGAAGTCCATGTGCCACGAGGTGCGGCGGAACTCGCCGTCGGTGGCCGACCGCAGCCCGGCCTCGCGCTGCATCCGGACCGCGTCGCGGACGGCGGCGTCCTCCACCTCGGCGAGCCGGGCGGCGTCGATGCGCCCCTGCGCATGATCGTCCCGCGCGGCCAGCAGTTCGGGCGGCCGCAGCAGGCTGCCGACGTGGTCGGCCCGGAACGGCGGCTTGGTTCGCACGGACAAGGCTTGCTCCTTCTGCGGGGGTGACTCGGACGCTGCCAATCTAGGCACTGCCGCGACTGCGATCAATCATTTGCCGAAGATGCGTCCGACCTCAGTGATCGCGCGCCGGCCCGGCACGGCGCGCGGCGTCCCGCCCCGGCTCAGTCCGCAGTGGCCGGCGCGGCCGCCACCTCGCGCGCCTCCCGCTCGACCTGCGCGAACTCCGCGGCCATCGCCTCGGCGAGCGCCTTGGCGGCCGACAGCGGCCGGACCATGACCGTGAGCTCCTCGACCAGGCCCGCGTCGTTCGTCCGCAGGAAGTCGCAGCCGCTGATCGTGAGGTCGCCGACCTTGGCCTCGAACAGCAGGGCGTGGTCGCGGCCGTCGCTGATCTCGCGGGTGTAGCGGATGCCGGCGAAGACCCGCAGCACCGCGCGCAGGATCGCCGCGGTGACCGGTTTGCCGGAGTACGGCTTGAAGACGACGGGGCTGGTGAACACGACGTCGTCCGCCAGCATGGCCTCGATCGCGTCGCGATCGCCGGCCTCCGCCGCCGCTCGGAAGGGATGCATCTACTCTTCTCACCTTGTAGTCATATTGTTGACTAACCAGTAGCGAGAATAACGGCAGGTGGGCGCCGGGCGCCACCGGCCGCGGCACCCCTCACCGCGGGGTCACCGACCACGGTCCCGGCGGACATGCCCGAAGAATGCGGCTCGGGGATGATTAAGCGCGGTGCAGTGGGTAGGACGTCTCCTTCGCTGCCCCGAGCACGGTGAGGTCGAGTTCGCCCATGACGAGCCAGGAGCCCGGCCGTCCCGCCTCCCTCGACGACGTCAAGGGCTGGTTCCCCGAGACCGACCAGCGGCTGTTCACCTGGTTCCTGGAACGCCAGGACCAGCTCGGGGAGTCCGGCGACCTGGTGGAGCTCGGCTCCTACCTCGGCAAGAGCGCCATCCTGATGGGGCGCCACCTGCGGGACGGCGAGACCTTCACGGTGTGCGACCTGTTCGACTCCGACGCGTCGGACGACCCGAACCGGGCGGAGATGGCCAGGTCCTACGCCACGCTGACCCGCGCGGCCTTCGAGGAGAACTACCGCGCCTTCCACGACCGGCTGCCGGAGATCGTCCAGGGGCCGACCTCCTCGATCCTGGACCACGTCCAGCCCGAGTCGTGCCGGTTCGTGCACGTGGACGCGTCCCACCTGTACGAGCACGTGCACGGCGACATCCGGGCCGCGCAGGTCATGCTCCGCCCCGGCGGCGTGATCGTCTGCGACGACTACCGGTCCGAGCACACGCCGGGCGTCTCGGCGGCCGTCTGGGAGGCGGTGATCACCGGCGGCCTCCGGCCGGTCTGCATCACCCCGATGAAGCTCTACGGGACGTGGGGCGACACCGGTCCCGTGCAGGACGACCTCCTGAACTGGCTGGAGAAGCAGGAGGACGTGTGGCACGAGGTCCAGCAGGTCGCCGGGCGCCGCCTCGTCCGGGTCAAGAAGAAGCGCGCGAAGAAGCCCGACAAGCACAAGGAGAAGGTGCGCCGGCTTGAGGGGCGCCTCGCGGCGGCGGAGGAGAGCCTCGCCGAGACGCGGCACCTGCTCGCCTCCGTCCGCGGCTCGGCGAGCTTCCGGGTCGGCCGGGCGGTGACCGCCCTCCCCAGGGCGATGCGCGGCGTCCGCCGCCGGTAGCGCGGAACCCTGTCCGGAACCTAGAACACGTTCTAGTATCGGTCGCATGCGCCATGGCATCGTGCTCTTCACAAGTGACAGGGGCATCACGCCCGCCGCCGCCGCGAAGGCCGCAGAGGAGAACGGGTTCCACACGTTCTACGTCCCCGAGCACACGCACATCCCGGTCAAGCGCGAGGCCGCGCATCCCGGCACGGGCGACGCGTCGCTCCCGGACGACCGGTACATGCGCACGCTGGACCCCTGGGTCTCGCTGGCGTCCGCGGTCACCGTCACCTCCACCATCCGGCTCGCCACCGCCGTCGCGCTGCCCGTGGAGTCCGACCCGATCACCCTCGCCAAGGCCATCGCCACGCTCGACCACCTCTCCGGCGGGCGGGTGACGGTCGGCGCCGGGTTCGGCTGGAACACCGACGAGCTCGCGGACCACGGCGTCCCCGCCGGGAAGCGGCGGACGGTGCTGCGGGAGTACGTGGAGGCGATGCGGGCGCTGTGGACGCAGGAGCAGGCGTCCTACGCCGGGGAGTTCGTCTCGTTCGGCCCGTCCTGGGCCTGGCCGAAGCCGGTCCAGGCACACGTGCCGCTGCTGATCGGCGCCGGCGGCGGGCCGAAGACGTTCGCGTGGATCGCCGCCAGCGCCGACGGCTGGATGACGACCCCCACCGAGCGCGACATCCTGCAGAAGACCGCCGCACTGCAGGCGGCCTGGGAGGACGCGGGCCGTGCCGGACGCCCGGAGATCTCCGTCCTGGCCACCATGCGC
This sequence comes from Actinomadura sp. 7K534, assembly GCF_004348575.1. NCBI lineage: Bacteria > Bacillati > Actinomycetota > Actinomycetes > Streptosporangiales > Thermomonosporaceae > Actinomadura > Actinomadura sp. 7K534. The sequence continues at coordinate 6,742 of NZ_SMKB01000104.1, read as the reverse complement.
CCCTCCGCCGAGGACATCGCGGTCTGGGAGGAGGCGGGCGTCACCGAGATCATGTGGGGCCTCCCGGACAAGCCCGAGGACGAGGTCGCCGCCTTCCTCGCCCGGCACGCGAAGCGCCTCGGCCTCTGACCGGCCGCCGCCGCCCTTCAGCGGGCGGGGCCGTCCGCGGCGAGCGGGTCGTGGCCGGGCGGTGACCCGGCCGCACCTCTCCCGGTAGCGCGTTCCCCGGACGACGGCGGCGGGAACCACAGGACGAACGTGCTGCCGGCGTCCGGGGCGGAGAACAGCCGCACGTGGCCGTTGTGCGCCTCCACGATGCTCCGCACGATCGCCAGCCCGAGCCCGGTCCGGCGGTCCCGGGAGCGGCGCGACTCCGAGCCGCGCCAGAAGCGGTCGAACACGCGGTCCTGGTCGTCGGCGCGGATGCCGGGCCCGGCATCCCGGACCGCGATCCACTGCCAGCCGCCGGCCCGCCCGGCCGCGACGGTGATCGCGGTTCCGGCGGGCGCCAGCCGCACCGCGTTGGACAGCAGGTTGGACACGGCGCGGCGCAGCGCGTCGTGGTCGCCGATCAGCGCGAGCCCGGGCGGCAGCCGCCGCTCGATGCCGACCTCCCGCGCCGCCGCGAGCGCGCCGAACTCCTCGGCGGCCTCGCCCGCCACGGCGCCGAGGTCGACGTCGGCGTCCTCCAGCGCCGGGGCGGAGCGGCGCGCGGTGGCGAGCAGGTCCTCCACCAGCCGCGTCATCCGGGTGGTGGCGCGGTCGACGACCTGGACGGCGCGGCGGCGGTCCGCGTCGCTCGCGTCGGGCTCGCTGAGCACGGTGTCGACGTTGGCGCGGATGATCGCCAGCGGGCTGCGCAGCTCGTGGGAGGCGTCGTCGATGAGCCGCCGCTGCGCGCGGAACGCGGCGTCGAGCCGGTCGAGCATGGAGTCGATGGTGTCGGACAGCTCGCGCAGCTCGTCCCGGGGCCCCGCCAGCCGGATCCGGCGCGACAGGTCGGTCGCCTGGATCTCCTCGGCGGCGCGCGCGATCTCGGCGACCGGCTTGAGCGCCCGCCCCGACAGCACCCACCCGATGCCGAGGCTCGCCACGAACAGCCCGCCCAGCATGATCATCGAGTAGCGCCGGAGGGTCTGCTGCGTCTCGTAGTTGACGGCCTCCTCGACCTGCTGGACCTTGACGACCTGGACCTCGCCCAGGCTCTGCTGGCTGCCGTCCGGCATCTGGACGACCTTCTCCGCGCGGAACGTCTTGGTGATCGGCTGCGCCTCGGTGCTGCGCGCCACCGCCAGGTAGACGGTGCCCAGCACCACGGCCGTGAGGAAGAAGAGCAGGGTCGAGTACATGACCGTGAGCCGGAACCGGATCGAGTGCACCGGGCCCAGCCTCCGCCAGGCCCGCGCCGACCGGCCGCCCGTCCCGCGCGCGTCCGTTCCGGGGGCGGTCACGACGGCCCCGCGTCCGCGGCGGGCACCCCGGCCGTCCCGGTGTCGCGGAGCCGGTAGCCGTGCCGCACGACGGTCTCGATGACCTGCGTCCCGTCCGGCGCGGCGAGCTTGCGGCGCAGCGTCCCGACGGTGACCCGGACCGTGTTGGTGAAGGGGTCGGCGTTCTCGTCCCAGACGTGCTCCAGCAGCTCCTCCGCGGAGACGACCTGCCCGGGACGGCTCATCAGGTACCGCAGGACGGCGAACTCCTTCGGCGTGAGGTGCAGCGACCGCTCCGCGCGGAACGCCTCGCGGCGCGCGGTGTCCAGCCGCAGCTCGCCGACCGTCCACACCGCCGACCCGCCGCCGCTGTCGCGGCGCAGCAGCGCCCGGACGCGCGCCAGCAGCTCCGGGAACGCGAACGGCTTGACCAGGTAGTCGTCGGCGCCCTCGTCCAGGCCGCGCACCCGGTCGGCGAGCCGGTCCCGCGCGGTGAGCATGAGGATCCGCAGGTCGGCGCCGCTCTCCCCGGCCAGCCGGCCGCTGCGGATCGCGCGGCACAGGTCGAACCCGTCGCCGTCGGGCAGCGCGAGGTCCAGGACCATCAGGTCGTAGGCCGAGGCGTAGAGCTTGTGCGTCGCCCCCTCCAGGTCGTAGGCGACGTCGACCGCGTAGCCGGCGCGGACGAGCCCGTAGCGCAGCGCCTCGACCAGGTCCTCCTCGTCCTCCACCACCAGCACCCGCATCCGGGCCGCCACCTTTCTGGTACTTCGCGCCCAGTCGTCACTCCGAACGTACGCGGCTCGGGCGGCGGTGGTGGCCTTCCGGACGTGCGGTCAGCGCACCAGCCGCAGGGCGCCCTCCCGCGCCCGGTCCGCGGGGATCGCGAACCCGATGCCGATCGAGCCGCCGCCCCCGCCGCGCATCAGCGTCGCGATCGCGGTGTTCACCCCGATGACCTCGCCGCGCGCGTTGACCAGCGGCCCGCCGGAGTTCCCGGGGTTGATGGACGCGTCGGTCTGCACGGCGGTGCTCGCGCCGCCGCCCTCGCCCAGCCGCACCTGCCGGTTCAGCGCGCTGACGATGCCGCTGGTGACCGTGCCCTGCAGGCCCAGCGGGGAGCCGAGCGCGATGACCGGGTCGCCGACGCGCACGTCCGAGAAGCGGCTGAACGTCAGCGGCGCCGGGGCCTGCGCGGCCGGGATCGCCAGCACCGCCAGGTCGAGGGCGCGGTCGGTGCCCACCAGGCGCGCCCGGACCCGCCGCTGGTCGGCCAGCACCACGGTGACCCGGCCGCCGCCCTCGACGACGTGCGCGTTCGTCAGCACGTGGCCCCGCCGGTCGATGACGAACCCGGAGCCGGTGCCCTGCGCGCCCGCGGCCCGCACCTCGATCGACACCACGCTCGCCTGCACCCGCGCCGCGACGTCGCTGAGGCCGCCCTGCACCGGCCCGGCGTCGGACTGCTGCAGCGCCGTGGACTCCGGCGTGTTCGCGGTCAGCCGCCCGGTGACGCCCCCGGCCGCGCCACCGGCGAGCAGCGCCGCGATGACGGCCGCGACGACCAGGCCGGGGCCCCTGCGCCCGCGGTGCGGGTCCCCGTGGTTCGGGCCGGCGTAGTCGGGGGTGCCGTAGTCCGGGACGCCGTAGTCCGGCCGGCCGCGTTCGGGGAGCGCCCACGGGTCGGCCGGCGGCGGACGCCTGAACGGATCTTCCTGCGGCCACGTACGAGTGGGCGGAGGGGACAGGAAGTCGGGGCCGCGGGGGTCGCCCAGGCCGTACCGGACCTCGTCCCGGAGGTCGTACTGCGTCGTGCTCTGGCCCATGCCGTACCGGGAGTCCGCCTGCGGTGGATAGCTCATGAGGCTCCTCAAGTTCATTTCCCACTAGTGAGTACTCCGCTCCGCTGCGTTTCGTTCAGGGAAAGGGGGTGCCGGGAGGGCCGCGTCTCCGCGCCGGCTCACGGCAGGCGCGAGAACCACAGCAGCGACGCCGCCGCGACCGCGCACGACAGCAGCAGGCCGGCCCCGATGAACCACGTCCAGACCTCCCGCCGCTCCGTGCGGTAGCCGATGCTGCCGCCGATGTCCGCGTACACCCCGCGCAGCTCGTCGCCGGAGGCGGCCTCGTAGAACCGTCCGCCGGTGTCCTGCGCCAGCCGCTCCAGCGCGGGACCGTCGACCGGCACCGGGATCATCTGCCCGTTCTGCACCATGAAGCCCCCGGGCGTTCCGTAGGCGATCGTCGACACCGGGACGCCGGTCTCCGCGGCGCGCCGGACCGCCTCCCCGGGCTCGCGGCCCGCGGTGTTGGTGCCGTCGGACAGCAGCACGATCCGCGCGGGCGGCGCCTCCGTCCCGAACTGCGCCCCGAACCCGGCGATGGCGTCCAGCGAGGCGAGCACCCCCTCGCCGATCGCCGTGCGGGGGCCGAGCCGCAGCCCGTCGATGCCGGCGCCCAGGGCCCGGCGGTCCGTGGTCGGCGGGACGACGACCGCGGCGGTCCCGGAGAACGACACGAGGCCCACGTTGAAGCGGTCCGGCACCCGCTCCAGGAACGTCCTGGCGGCCCGCTTCGCCCCCTCCAGCCGGTTCGGCTCGACGTCCGTCGCCCGCATGGAGTGCGACACGTCGAGCGCGAGGACGATCGTCGCCTGCTCGCGCGGCACCCGCACGTCCGCGGCCGGGCGCGCGAAGCCGGTGACGAACAGGCCGACCATCAGCAGGAACGCCGCCGCGGGCAGGTGCCGGCGCCAGCCGGGCCGGGCGGGCGCGACCCGGTCGAGCAGCGCCAGGTTCGTGAACCGCACCGCGTACCGGCCGCGCCGCACCTGCATCACCGCGTACGCGGCGACCAGGACGGGCAGCGCCAGCAACAGCAGCAGGCGGACCGGTTCGAGGAAGCTCACGGCGCACCTCCCGCGCCGGCCGCGGCGGTGCGGCGCTGCGCCAGGACGTGCCGGACGAGGTCGCGCACCCAGTCCCCGTCGGTGCGCAGCCGCAGGTGCGCCGCGCCCGCCCGCCGCAGCCCCGCCGCGATCTCCCGGCGCTGCGCCGCGGCGGCCGCCGCGTACCGCTCGCGCAGCCGCCGCCCGGCGGTGGGCACCTCGCGCCTGCGCCCCGTCTCCGGGTCGACGAGCGTGAGCATGCCCACGTCCGGCAGCGTCAGCTCCCGGGGGTCGACGACCTCCACGGCGAGGAGCTGGTGCCGCGCCCCCAGCAGCCGGAGCGGGCGCTGCCACGCGTCCACCGGCTCCAGGAAGTCGGAGACCACCACGGCCAGGCCGCGGCCCCTGCCCGCCGTGCGCCGCAGCAGCCCGGCCGCCGCGCCGAACGGCGCGTCGCCGCGCCCGCCTACGCCGCGCGGCGCCGCCAGCAGCGCGCCGAGCAGGGCGAGCAGGTGCGCCCGCCCCGCGCGGGCCGGGAACCGCTGGATCCCGGTGTCGTGGACGATCTGCGCGCCCAGCCGGTTGCCGGTCCGCTCGGTGAGGAACCCGACCGCCGCGGCGGCGAACACGGCCAGGTCCCGCTTCTCCAGGCGCCCGGTGCCGAAGTCCATGCTGGCGGTGGCGTCCACCAGGACCCAGGTCTCCAGCTCCCGGTCGGCGACGCGGTCGCGCACGTGCGGCGCGGTCATGCGGGCGGTGAGGTTCCAGTCCATGGTGCGCACGTCGTCGCCGGCGAGGTACTCGCGGCCCTCCGCGGGCTCCGACCCCGGGCCCGGCAGCAGGCCGAGGTGGTCGCCCTGGAGCAGCCCGTCCAGGCGGCGCGTGACCGTCAGCTCCAGCCGCCGCAGGGCGTGCTCGGGCGCCAGGTCGCGCAGGCCGGGCCCGTTCACGCCGCCCTGCCGTTCGCGCCGTCCGGCCCGCCCGCGGTGCCCGGTCCGCCCGCGGTGCCCGGCTCGCCGTCGCGGCCGTCCCCCTCGACGGCCGCCTCGATCGGCGCGACCCGCGGGGCCGGGACGGCGGCCACGATCCCGTCGACCATCGACCGCGTCGCGACACCGTCGGCGAGCGCGTCGAACGACGGCACCAGCCGGTGCGCGATCACGTCCCCGGCCAGGTCCCGCACGTCGCCCGGCAGCACGTACTCGCGCCCGCGCAGCAGGGCCAGCGCCCGCCCGGCCGCGATCAGCCCGAGCGACGCGCGCGGCCCGGCCCCGTACGCGAGCATCCCCGCCATCTGGGGGACGCCGTGCCGCACCGGGTCGCGGGTGGCCGCCACCAGCCGCACCGCGTACCGCGCGACCTCGTCGTGGACGAAGACCTCCGCGGCCGCGTCCCGCAGCGCGGCCACCTCGCCGGTGCCGAGGACGCGGCCCGCCGCGGGCGGCCGCGTCCCCATCCGGTACACGACCGCCAGCTCCTGCTCCTCGGTCGGGTACCCGACGTCGATCTTCAGCAGGAACCGGTCGCGCTGCGCCTCGGGCAGCTGGTACACGCCCTCGGACTCGATCGGGTTCTGGGTGGCCAGCACCAGGAAGGGCGACGGCATCTCGAATGTGCGGCCGCCGATGCTGACCTGGCGCTCCGCCATCACCTCCAGCAGCGCCGACTGCACCTTCGCCGGGGCGCGGTTGATCTCGTCCGCGAGCACCACGTTCGCCATCACCGGCCCGGGCTCGACGTCGAAACTCTCCGTGGAGGGCCGGTAGACGCGGGTGCCGACGATGTCGGCGGGCACCAGGTCCGGGGTGAACTGCAGCCGGGTGAACGTCCCGCCGACGACCGTGGCGAGCGTCCGCGCGGCCAGGGTCTTGGCGACGCCCGGCACGCCCTCCAGCAGGCAGTGGCCGCCCGCCAGGACCGCGACGAGCATCCGCTCCAGCATCGCGTCCTGCCCGACGATGACCCGCTTGACCTCGAACAGGGCCCGCTCCGCGAGCGCGCTCGCCGGCGGCCGGGCGCGGACGGCGTCGAGCCCGCCGCTCACCGGGTGCCCTCGGCCACGGCCGCGCCGCCGTCCGTGCCGCCCTTGCCGGGGCAGTCCCGGCCCGGGGTGCCTGCGTGGGAGACCTTGTGTTCGACGATCTGCAGTCTCGTATGGACCGGACCGGGTTCCGGCCCGGCGGCGAGCGCCGCGCCGGCGGCGGCGACCGTGCCCGCTCCGGCCAGTCCCGCCGCCACCATGAGCATCTTCGTGCGTCGGCCGAGTGCCATGCTCCGCTTCCCCCTGCTCCGTCGTGATCGTGCTGCCGGGGCGACCCGGCTTCGCGTCCGCCGTCCGGGCGGCACACGACGAGCACAGCAAGTGAGGGCGAAAGCGGACTTAAGGAAGCCGGAGAGGCCGGGGGAGGGGGGTGCGGTCACCGCC
>NZ_SMKB01000558.1:0-453 GCF_004348575.1 Actinomadura sp. 7K534 | reverse complement strand
GCTGGGGGATCTGGGAGTGCTGTCCTACCTATGACGCTTTGATGCCAGTGCCGGGTTACGCGCCCGACACGATACCGATCTCCCGTGACAGATGGGTTTCGGCGGGCTTCAGGTGGCGGCGCAGACGTCGCGGTCGGCGCGGATCTCGCCGGCGACCCTGGGCACCGACGCGTTCAGGCCGCGCAGCCGGGCGCCGCTCTTGCCGATGACGAGGTAGACCCGGCCGGGGCGGGCCGAGCGCCAGGCGCGCGGCTCGGGGCCGGGGACGGCGATCGCCACGCGGGCGGCCTGCCGTTCCGCGCCCGCGCCGTAGAGGATCTGGGTGCGCGCGTACGTCCGGTCGGCGGTGCCGACCTTGACGACCTGGAAGCCGCGCTCGGTGAGCTGGTCCGCCGTCCGCTGCGCGAGGCCGGGGGTGCCGGCGGCGTTGTAGACGCCGACCTCGACCTGGGC
>NZ_SMKB01000103.1:0-24327 GCF_004348575.1 Actinomadura sp. 7K534 | reverse complement strand
GCAGGGTCCGCCGCCGCCGCCGTCGATGAAGAAGCCCGAGCCGGCGGCCGCGCGGGACGGTGACGCGCCCGCGCCGCAGCCCAAGCCCGCCCGGCCCGCCGACGAGCCCGGCGGCCCCCTGCCGCAGCAGCAGTCCCGCGGCCCCATCGAGCTGTAACGGCCGGTAACGCCTCGCACGGCCCGCTCGGAAACGTCAGGCGATCTAGCGGTGCGTCCGGCCCTCACCGGCCGGGCGCGCCGCTGCGTCCTAAGATCGCGGGGTGAGCAAGAGGACCCATGCGCGCCGCGGCACCACCCGCCCGATCCGGCTCCTCGGAGACCCGGTCCTGCGCACCGAGTGCGACCCCGTCCGCACGTTCGACACCGCGCTGGAACGCCTCGTCGACGACATGTTCGCCACCATGTACGAGGAGGACGGCGCCGGGGTCGCGGCCAACCAGGTGGGGGTCGGCCTGCGGGTCTTCGTGTACGACTGCGAGGACGACAAGGGCCGCCGGCACGTCGGGCACGTCGTCAACCCCAGGCTGGTGGCCACCGGCGGCGAACTGCTGGTCGAGCCGGAGGGCTGCCTTTCCGTCCCGGGGATGCGGTTCGACACGCCGCGCCACGCGTACGCCGCCGTCGAGGGCGTGGACGTGAAGGGCAGGTCCGTCCGAGTCGAGGGCACCGGCTACTTCGCCCGCTGCCTCCAGCACGAGTGCGGGCATCTGGACGGCGGCCTCTACATCGACGTCCTGTCCGGGGACGTGCGCCGCGAGGCGATGCGGGCCATCCGCGACCTGCGCCGATAGGCGGGACGGCACCGGCTTCACCCCGGGCATGATGGGGACGAACCACTCACCGGATCCTCTGCGGGCTTTCAGGGGACGTTCAGGTTCGGGTGGGAGCCTTCGCGGTGATGTGGAGGGGGACTGTGCCATTGGTTGATCGAACGGCGAACGGCGGCGGCAAGGCCGAGGCGACGCTCCTCGTCGTCGAGGACGAGCCGAACATCCTGGAACTGCTCGCCGGCAGCCTGCGCTTCACCGGGTTCGACGTGGTCACCGCCACCAACGGCGCCGACGCCGTCCAGTCGGCGCGGCGGCACCGGCCGGACCTGATCGTCCTGGACGTGATGCTGCCCGACATAGACGGGTTCGACGTGGCGCGGCGGCTGCGGTCCGGCGGCGACCACACCCCGGTCCTCTTCCTGACCGCCCGGGACGCCGTCCAGGACCGCGTCAAGGGCCTGACGATCGGCGGGGACGACTACGTCACCAAGCCGTTCAGCCTGGAGGAGGTCATCGCCCGCATCCGCGCCGTCCTGCGGCGGTTCCGCGGCGGGGTGGCCGAGCCGACGCCGCGCATGGTGTTCGCCGACGTCGAGCTCGACGAGGACAGCCACGAGGTGTGGCGCGGCGGGCGCGCGATCCAGCTGTCGCCGACCGAGTTCAAGCTGCTGCGGTACTTCATGGCCAACGCGGGCCGCGTCGTGTCGAAGGCGCAGATCCTCGACCACGTCTGGAACTACGACTTCCGCGGCGACGCCGGGATCGTCGAATCGTACGTCTCGGCGCTGCGGCGCAAGGTCGACAACGCCGAGCCGCGGCTCATCCACACGCTGCGCGGTGTGGGCTACGTCCTGCGCGAGCCGACGAGACCGGGCTGATGCCCGCGCGGGTTCCGGCGTCCGGCGCCGGTGCTCCTCCGTCGTCCCCGGCGGAACCCCAGGGCGGCGACAACCGGTCCCAGTGGCCGCGGAACGGGCTCGACCGGCTGTGGGGACGGACGTCGCTGCGCGTCAAGCTGGTCGCGGGGATGCTCGTCATCGCCACCGTCGGGATGACGGTGATGGCCGCGGCGAGCGCGTCGGTGCTGCGGCAGTACCTGGTCGGGCGGGCCGACGACCAGCTGCGCGGTTCCGTCGGCCGGACCATGGCCCAGGTCGCCGAGCACCTGCCCGAGCTGGAGGAGGGGCGGACCCGGTTCACCTACCGGATCCCGAGCGAGGTCTACGGGCAGATCCGCGTCAACGACGGCCGCACGGTCGGGCAGAACCCGGCGTGGAGCGAGTCCGGCCATCCGCGTCTCCCGGACGACCTGTCCGGGCGGCTCGACGAGCCGTTCACCGTCTCCGGGACCGGCGGTTCCGGCTCGTCGTGGCGGATCCTCGCCGAGCCGATCCCGGACGGCGACGGGGCGGTCCTCGTCCTCGCGTTCAGCCTGGAGGAGGTCGACCGGACCGTCCGCCGGCTCGTGGTGATCGACGCGATCGTGGGGCTGCTGGTGCTGGTCGGCCTGGTCGGCCTCGGGGTCTGGGTGGTCCGGGCGAGCCTGCGCCCGCTCGCCGAGATCGAGGAGACCGCGGGCGCGATCGCCGCCGGGGACCTGGCCCGCCGCGTCCCGCAGACCGATCCGCGCACCGAGATGGGGCGGCTCGGCCAGTCGCTGAACGCGATGCTCACGCAGATCGAGACGGCCTTCCGCGCCCGCGCCGAGTCGGAGGCGGCGGCGCGGCGGTCGGAGCGGACGGCGCTGCGCTCGGAGGAGCGGATGCGGCGGTTCGTCGCGGACGCCAGCCACGAGCTGCGCACCCCGCTGACGGCGATCCGCGGGTTCGCCGAGTTCTACCGGCAGGGCGCCGCCCGCAGCCCCGGCGAGCTCGACCGGCTGATCGGCCGGATCGAGCAGACCGCGTCCCGGATGGGCCTCCTCGTGGAGGACCTGCTGCTGCTCGCCCGGCTGGACCGGCAGCGCCCGATCGAGCGGCGCCCGGTGGACCTGCTCGCCGTCGCCGCCGACTCTGTCCAGGAGGCGAGAGTTCTCGCACCCGACCGCACGATCGATCTCACGGTCGAGGGAGGTCTCGCGTACCAGGTGCTCGGGGACGAGCCGCGGCTGCGCCAGGTGCTCGGGAACCTGCTGACCAACGCGATCGTGCACACGCCGGAGGGCTCGGCGGTCGAGGTCCGCCTCAGGCCGGGCACGCTGCGCGACGCCCCGGCGGCGGTCGTCGAGGTCGCCGACGAGGGCCCCGGCCTGTCCCCTGAGCATTCGGAACGCGTCTTCGAGCGGTTCTACCGCGCGGACGAGGCCCGGTCGCGGGAGGGCGGCGGGGCGGGCCTCGGCCTCGCCATCGTCGCCGCGCTCGTCGCGGCCCACGAGGGACTGGTGGAGGCCGACTCCGCCCCGGGCGAGGGCGCCACGTTCCGGGTCGTCCTGCCGCTCGACGAGGACTGACGCCTTACCGACCCCGGTGTCGGCATTCAGGCAACTTTCAGGTAAGTGCGCTTAGGTACCCGTACAGGGCGCGCCCCGGTCTCGACAGGGAACGGGAGTCCGCGCCCTGGCCAGCTTCGACGGCCCCCGCGGCCAGCGGAACCGCGGCTGGGGAGACGGCGCGCCGCACGTCCTCCGGTCACGGGTTCCGGTCGCGGGTTCCGCCGGTGGCGGCTTTCAGGACACTTTCAGGTTCGTTCCAGGCGGGCTACAGCCTGGCGCTGCAGTCTGCAAGGTGATCCGGTACCCCCGGTCTGACCCGGGACGCCGTTCGGCCAGGCTCTGGGGGGAGCGGGCGGACGGACGGCGACACCGGGCCAGGAGGTCCCTTCCGACCGGGCCGGGTGGGGAGGGACCGAGTAAGGGAGAGCGGCCGCGTGGCTACCCTGTGGGTCACGCGGCCGCGTCCTTCCCGTACCCGTTCGTGCTGATCGAGATGGCGGGCCGCCGCCTCGCCTTGGCCAGCATCTGCCGCGTCGAGGCCAGGTAGACGTCCCGCGGGATCGTCCGGACGCGCAGCGGCAGCCGCGGGTACACCACCTGCAGCGCCTTGATCAGGAGCCGGAACCGGAGCTCCCGGCCGGCGTTCCACTTCCACCCGTACTGCTCGCGGATCGGCGCCGGCATCAGCCCCGCGGTGAGCAGCCGGACCGCCGCGAGCCCCGGCGCGCCCAGCGGGCCGCCCGGCAGCTTCGGGTGCAGCACCTGCTCCGCGACGGCGCGGGACGTGTCGTTGACCTCCAGGGTGTGGAGCATGCTCGCGTAGTACTCGCGGAACTCGGTGTACGTCCCCGGCATCCGCTCCTCGGGGCAGCCGAGGATCGTCGCGTAGACCTTGCTCTGCCGGTAGAACTCCTCGAGCTCCGCCCGGCTCAGCGTCCGCCGGAAGAGCAGCTGGTAGAACTGGGCGGCCACGGCGAACAGCGTGGCCGCGACCCATACCTGCAGCTCCGGGTCGTTCGCCTCGTAGTCGGGACCGGTGACGGCCTCGTGCCCCTTCCGGACCAGGGCGCTGAGCGCTTCGGCCTCCTCCCGCGTGCCGAACTGCACGGTGTAGACCCAGCCCATGGTGTTGCGGAGCCTCCGGGACGGGTCGTCCGCCGTGTAGCTGTGGTCGTAGACGCCCTGCCCGACCTTGGGATGGGCGGTCTGCAGCAGCGACGCGGCGCCGCCCGCCGCGATGAGCACCCCCTCGCGGCCGATGACACGGATGAGATCGCCGTCTCGGAACAGTCCTTCGCCTTCGGTCATACGGATCATTGTAAGTAAGTACTTGCAGTTGTCGTCATGCGGGGTGAAACTCGTACGACAAGATCACCTGCGGCCTGCGACAATGGGCGCATGTCCGGCGAAATTCAGGTCAGCGGCTCGGTCTCCATCCCGGAGTCCGAGCTGAACTGGCGCTTCTCCCGTTCCTCGGGGCCGGGCGGGCAGCACGTCAACACCAGCGCGACCGCCGCCGAACTCTCGTTCGACGTCGCGAACTCCCCGTCCCTCCCGGAGCACCTGCGGGCCCGCGCCCTCGACCGCCTCGCCGGCCGGCTGGTCCGCGGCGTGCTGACCGTCCGCGCCGAGGAGTACCGCTCCCAGCTCCGCAACCGCGACGCGGCCCGCACCCGGCTGGCCGCCCTGCTGGCCGACGCGACGGCCCCGCCGCCGAAGAGGCGCATCCCCAAGAAGGTCCCGCGCGGCATCAACGAACGCCGCCTGGAGAACAAGAAGCGCCGCTCCGCCGTCAAGCGCCAGCGCTCCAGCCGCTGGGACTGACCAGCGGCCGGAGCCGGCCGTTCTAGCGGCGGGCGGTGGCGTGCTCCTTCTGGTCCACGGCGGTCTCGTCCAGGGCCTGCCGGAGGTTCTCTCCTTCGATGTCCAGGTTGGGGAGCGCGCGGTCCAGCCAACGGGGCAGCCACCAGGCGGCGCGCCCGAACAGCGACATCACGGCCGGGACGAGCGTCATGCGGACGATGAAGGCGTCGATGAACACGCCGACCGCCAGCGCGAACCCGATGGACTTGATGATCGGGTCGGGGGTGAGGACGAACCCCGCGAACACCGAGCACATGATGAAGGCGGCGGCGGTGACCACGCGGGCGTTCTGGCCGAGCCCGTTGATGGTGGCCCGGCGCGGCGGGTCGCCGTGCACGAAGTCCTCTCGCATCTTGGAGACCAGGAAGACCTCGTAGTCCATGGCCAGGCCGAACAGGATGCCGATCAGGATGATGGGCAGGAAGCTGATCAGCGGGCCCGGTGAGTCGACGCCGACCAGGGACGCCAGGTGCCCCTGCTGGAAGACGGCGGTCGTGAGGCCGAACGTCGCGCCGACCGTCAGCAGGAACCCGGCCGCCGCCTTGACCGGGACGAGGATGGAGCGGAAGACCAGCATCAGCAGCAGGATCGACAGGCCCACCACGAGGAGCAGGTAGACCGGCAGGGCGTCGGCGAGCTTCTCGGAGATGTCGATCCCGAGCGCGGTCGTGCCGGTGAGCGCGATGTGCGCGCCCTCGACCCCGGCGACCTTGTCGCGGATGTCGTGCACGGTCTCCTCGGTGGCCGCGTCGCTCGGTCCGCTCTCGGGGATCACGGCGACCAGCGCGGTCGTGCCCGCCTCGTTGAACCGCGGCGGCGCGACGGTCTGCACACCGTCCACCCCGTTGATCAGCTGGACGGTCCGCTCCGCCGCGGTCTTGGCGGCGCCGGGGTCGTCGCCGGTGACCACGGTGATGAGGCGCCCGTTGAAACCGGGGCCGAACCCCTCGCTGGTCAGGTCGTACGCCTGCCGCTGCGGGGCGTCCTCGGCCGCCGTGCCCGCGTCGGGCAGCGCGAGCCGCATGTCCTGGACGGGCAGGGCCAGCGCGCCCAGGGCGAGCACCCCGGCCAGCAGGACGGGGAGGCGCAAGCGGGTCAGAACGCGTCCCCAGCGGAAGCCGAAGCCCTCCTTGGCGGCGCGCCCGGCCGACCGCTGCTTCCGCGAGAGGATCCGGGTACCGGTGAAGGCCAGCACGGCGGGCAGCAGGGTCAGGGCGACGAGCACCGCGACCGCGACCGTGGCGGCGGCGGCGAGGCCCATGGCGGTCAGGAACGGGATGCCGACGACCGACAGCCCGGCGAGCGCGATGACCACGGTGGCCCCGGCGAACACCACGGCGGACCCGGCGGTGCCGATGGCGCGCCCGGCCGCCTCCCGCGCCTCCAGCCCGTCCAGCAGGTTCTGCCGGTAGCGGGACGTGATGAACAGCGAGTAGTCGATGCCGACGGCCAAGCCCAGCATCAGCGCCAGCATCGGCGTGGCGTTGTTCATGCTGACGACCCCGGTCAGCGCGTACAGCGCGGCCATCCCGACGCCGACGCCGACCAGGGCGTTGACGAGCGTCATCCCGGCCGCCACCAGCGAGCCGAAGGTGATGATCAGCACGATGGCGGCGACGGCGACGCCGATGGCCTCGGTGGCGCTGGCGCCGTGCTGCTCCTGGACGACCTCGCCCCCGGCCTCGACGCGCAGGGCGCCATGGTCGTCCTCGGCGATCTCCACGAAGGCGGCGCGCTGGCTCTCGGTGATGTCGGCGATCTCGCCGTCGAACACGACCTCGACGAGGGCGTACCGGCCGTCGGGCGAGACCGACCCGGCCTGGAAGGGGTCGACGGCCGCGGCCGCGCCGGGCACGGAACCGGCCTGCCGCACGATGGGCGCCACCTGGTCCGGTGTCAGCTTCTGCTTCTCCGGGGCGGCGATCACGACCGTGCCGGTCGCCCCGGTCGCCCCGGGGAACCGCGTCTCCAGGGCGTCCATCGCCCGCTGCGACTCGGTGCCGGGCATGCGGAACTCGTTGGAGGTCGGGCCGCTGAACGCGGCCGCGGCCCCGCCCAGGACGCCGAGCAGGACGAGCCAGACGAGGACGACCAGGCCGCGGCGCCCGAAGCACCATCGGCCCAGCCTGTAGAGCAGGGTCGCCATCGGGGAGCTTTCCTTCCGGGGTCTGTACGGCCGGGATCGAGTGGGGCGGGATCGAGTGCGGCCGGAGGAGCTGTGCGGGAGCGGCGCGGAACGGCCGCGGAGCGCGGCGGGGCGCGGAACGGATCAGGCGGCGGCGCGCCCCAGGGCCCGCAGCGCGCTGCTGATCATCGATTCGCGCAGGATCGCGTCGTCGAACGGCAGGCGCTCGGCCGCCGCGCCGGCCGCGAAGACGCCGCCCAGCGCCACGTGCGCGGCGACCCGGTCGGCGGGCTCGGCGGAGCGGCCCGCCATCGCGTCGACGAACCGGTCGTCGATGCCGTCTAAGTTCTCGATGCCGAGGTCGGGCAGCGAGGTGGCGTCGGCGAGGTTGTCGAACAGGAGCTTCATCTCGCGGCGGAACCGCAGCGTGAGGTCGACGAACCCGGCGACCGCGGCCTCGGCGACGTCCCGGTCGTCCAGCGGGGCCAGCCGGGCGTCCAGCGCCGCCGCCTCCCGGCCGATCGGCAGCAGCAGCTCGGCGAGGATCGCCTCCTTGGTGCTGAAGTGGTACAGCAGGGAGGCTTTCGAGCAGCCGACGTCGGCGGCGATGTCGGCGAGCGAGGTGCCGCGGTAGCCGCGGCGGGCGAACAGCCGGAGGGCCGAGGTCAGGAGCCGTTCCCGCAGACCGGTGGGCGATCGGGCCATGGGACCACGTTAGCTGTCCGAACGGTCAGATCTGACCGTTCGGACAGCCACCGGGGTGTGCGACTCGTCACGTGGGCCAGGCGAACGCCTTGGCCGAGCCCGAGGAGATGCGGGCGGTCTCGGTGCCGTAGTGGATGACCTGGAAGCGAACCCGGTACCCGTTGCCGACGGTGTCCGCGGCGAGGTTGTAGTGGACGAAGGTCGAGCCGTTGCTCGCGACGTACTCGGCGATCGGGCCGGGGTCGGTGTCGCCGCCCGACTCGGCCTGCTCGATCGCGCGGGCCTGCAGCTCGGTGCCGGGGGCGAGCCCGTCGATCCGGACGTTGGCGGTGAGGCCGTAGCGGGCGGGGCCGACGATGAAGGACGGCCCGCCGCGGTCCCAGTGGTGGTGCTCCCGGTCGGAGTACTCCCGTCCCCAGTTGACGGTGACCCACGTGTTCGGGGGGAAATCCTGCGCGGTGTCCATACCGACGGAGACGTACTCCGGCATGTCGTCGTCCTCCTCCTCGATGTCCGCGGGCATCCCGGCCCGCACCCAGGCGTACAGCTCGTCGCCGGGGCAGCTCGTCGCGAAGACGTCGCGGTGCCCGAGCTTGGCCAGGTTGCGGCCCGTCCGGCGGACCGCCTCGTCGTAGAGCCACCGGATGGCGCGCTTCGCCGCGGGGGTGGAGTCGCCGTTGCGGCCGATCATGCAGACGCCGATGCCGGACGTGTTGTGGTCCGGGGCGTGCGCCCCGACGACCAGCCAGCCGCGCCCCTCGTAGATTCGGCCGGTGATGTCGACCAGGAAGTTGTAGCCGACGTCCGCCCAGCCGCGGCCGTCCATGTGGAAGTCCTGGATGCTGCGGATGGACTGGTTCGTGGGGCCTTCGGAGTAGTGCACGATGAACTCGGTCCGCTGGGACCAGCTCACCGTGCTGCGAGATCGGGGTGCCCGGGCGCCCCATTCCGCCCGGCTGATGATGTCCATGGGCCTCCCCCCGGGTGTCGATTCGGTGGACGAGCCTACGGGTGTCCCGTGCTCCGCGCCGTCGGGTGGCGGAAGTCGCTCGTTTTGTGCGCTAAGTCACCCTGTGCGCTACATCACCACGGTGTGCGTGCGCTCGGGCGGCGTCGTGGTCTCCCAGGTGGTGCGCCAGTTCCGCCAGGACGTACTCGGTCGAGCCCCAGCAGGCGGTGCCCATGCCGGCGACGACGAACGTGTTCGCGTACGGGGCGAGGCGGCGATAGAGATCACGAGGGTCCGGAGTGCCCAGGCGGGCGGCGACCAACCCCCATACGGGGATAAGGAAGTCACTTACCCAGTTATCGGGCATCTCATATCCCCAGCGGTCGATCAGCTCGCGGGCCAGGTCGGCGCGGTCCGCCTCGACGGCCGCGAGGACGGCGACCGGCCGCAGCGGGACGAGGTCCGGCTCCCCCGCCGCGGTCACCAGCTCGTCCAGCAGCTCCGGGACGCGGCCCTGCGCGCGGCGGCAGGTGAACGTGGTGACCAGGCGCCGGAAGCGGCCGCCCCAGAGCGCCGAGCCGAACCGCATGTCGTGGGCGAGGAGCTCCTCCGCCTCGTCCCATCGGCCGTCCAGGGTGCTGCGGGCGGTCTGCGCGACGCGGACCATCGACTCCAGCTCCGGGCTGGGGGTGGTCCCCAGCAGGCTCTCGCAGCGTGTCAGCTCGCGGTCCCAGCCGGGCAGGTCCCCGTCGCGCAGCAGGCACGACATCAGGAAGACGCGCGCCATCACCTGGCCGCTGACCGGGAGGCCGGGCAGGTCCGCCAGTTCCTGCGCCGCCGCTCGCCGCACGGCGTTGCGGCCGGGGCGGAAGGCCGCGAGCAGGTAGTTGTTCAAGGTGCGGGCGAGGAGCGGAATGTCGCCGGTCTTCCTCGCCAATTCGACGGCGTCGGCGGCGTGGCGTTCGCCCTCCGCGCTGCGCGGGCCGTAGTGGAGTTCGAGGGCGAGGGCGCCGAGCAGTGCCGCCCTGTCGGCGTCGGGGAGCGGGCCGGCCAGCAGCTCCTCGATGACCGCGACCATCTCGCCGTCGACGACGCCGTACGGGCGCCAGTTCCACAGCGACGGGCCGCCGATGGCGGCGACCGCGGGGACCAGCGCCTCCCGGTCGCCGATCCCCCGTGCGATCCGGACGGCCTCCGCCCAGTCGCGGCGGGCCTCCTCCGGCCGCCCGACGGTGCGGCGCGCCTGCCCCAGCTCGGTGAGGATGCGTGCCCGTTCGGCGTCCGCGCCGGGCGGGAGGACGGACAGCGCCAGCGTCCAGAGGTCGACGGCCTCGGTGTGCGCGAGCTGGCCCGTCGCGTGCCGGGCCGCGCGGGAGGCGTGCTTGACCGCCTTGTCCGCGCCGCCCAGCCTGGCCGCGTGCGCGAAATGGTGCGCGAGCGTCGCCGACTCCGCCTCGGGGAGGACGGGTTCGAGCGCCTCCCCGACGCGGAGGTGCAGCCGGGACCGCTCCAGCCGGCCCAGGCCCGCATACAGCGCCTCCCGGACGAGGGCGTGCGCGAACCGGTACTCGGCACCGGCGGGCGGTTCGACGATGAGGCCGGTCGCGATGGCGGGCTCCATCGCGGACATGACCTGCTCCGGCGTGGTGTCCGTGACCGCTTCCAGCAGGTCGATGCCGACGTCGCGCCCGGCGACCGCCGCGGCCCGCAGCAGCGCACGCGTCTCCTCGGGCAGCCGGGCGACACGGCGTTCGATGACGTCCTGCGCGCCGCTCGGTACGGTCCCCTCGCTGCCGCGCAGCCGGAGGACCTCGCCGAGGTAGAAGGGGTTGCCGCCCGTCCTGGCGAGCAGGGCGTCGGCGAGGCCGGGCTCCTCGCCGACGCCCTTCGCCCGCAGGTAGGACGCCACGTCGTCGGCGGTGAACGGTTCCAGCTCGACGCGTTCGGCCAGCCGCGACAGCGCGGCCAGGGTGTCGCGGAGGGCGCCGGGCTCGTCGCCGGGTTCGGGACGGCAGGTGGCGAGGACGAGCAGCCGGTGCCGGGCGGCCGCGTCCGCAATGAAGGTGAGCAGGCGCAGTGACGACACGTCCGCCCAGTGCAGATCGTCCAGGACGATCACCAGCGGGGTCTCGTCGCTCGTCAGGACGTCCAGAACTTGCTCGTACAGGGCGAACAGGGCGGTATCGGGGTCGTGGCGGGGAGAGAGGGCCTCCATCGAGAGCAGGCCGGACTCGTCCCCGGCTTCCCGGACGATCTGCCGCCACGGCCAGAAGGCGGGGGCGGTGCCGTCCGCGCAACTCCCCCACGCGGTCCGGAAACCGCGGGCCGCGGCCAGTTCGGCGGCCGCCCGGACGAGCCGGGTCTTGCCGATCCCGGCCTCCCCCGTCACCAGGACCACCCCGCCCCGGCCGCGCCGCACCTCGCCGAGGAGCCCTTCGACCAGCGCCAGCTGCGCCGACCGCGCGACCAGGTCGTCGCCGTGCGGTTCCGCCGGGGCGGTCACGGCTGCACTCGACGCCTCCTGCGGTGGAGGGCGGAGGCCCGGCGACTGGCCGAACACAGACCGCTCCAGCTCCTGCAGCTCCGGGCCGGGGCGCAGGCCGAGGTCGTCCGACAGGCGTGTCCTGACGCGGCGCAGCGCCGCCACGGCGTCGGCCTGGCGCCCGGCGCGGTAGAGGGCGAGGACGAGCAGCGACCACGCGCGTTCGCGGTAAGGCCCGTCCTCGACGAGCGCCTCAAGGCCCGGAATCAGGGACGCGGCCTCGCCGATGGCCAGCCTCGCGTCGAACCGGTCCTCCAGGGCGGTCATGCGCACCTGGTGGAGCCGGGTGAGCGCGGGCTGGGCGAACTCCTGGTCGGCGAACTCCCCCAGCGGGTCGCCGCGCCACAGCCCGAGGGCCTCGTCCAGGTGCGCGACGGCCTCCGCGTGCGCCCCGCGGGCGAGGGCGGCGCGGCCCTCGTCCGCCCCGGCCGCGAAGCGCCACAGGTCGATCCGCCCGGGCGGGACGGCGAGCAGGTAGCCGGGCTCGCGGGTGAGCAGGACCGCCGGGGGCGTGCGCGGTGCGCGGCCGGGTTCCAGGGCCTTGCGGAGGTGCGCGATGTACGCCTGCAGGGTCCGGGTGGCGCGGGCGGGCGGCTCACCGGCCCACAGCTCGTCGATCAGCCGGTCCAGCGACACGACGCGGCCGGGTTCCAGCGCCAGCATCGCGATCAGCGCGCGCTGCTTGCGGGGGCCGAGGTCGAGCGCGCGGCCCGTCCCGTCCGCGACCTCCAGGGGGCCGAACAGCCGGAACGACGGTTCCGCCGCCATCCACCCTCCCGAATCGGCTGAGTCCCCAGCTTACGGGCACCCCAACTCGACCACAGCCCGATCCCAGCCGGCGGGGAGCACCGTGGACGCATCGGCAGCGAAGGGGAGAGAACATGAACATCGGGGACGAACTGCGCGGCGTGCTCAGGGGCCGGGTGCTCGCGGCGGGCGACGGCGGGTTCGAGACGGCGCGGCGGCCCTGGAACCTCGCGGTGGACCAGCCCGTCCGCGCCGTGGTCGAGGCGGCCGACGCCGACGACGTGGCGGCCCTCGTCCGGCATGCCCGGCTCGCCGGGCTGACCGTCGCGACCCAGCCGAGCGGCCACGGCGCGAGCGGCAACACCGGCGAGGTGATCCTGCTGCGCACCGCCCGGCTGGACGAGCTGGAGGTCCGCCCGGACGAGCGGACCGCACGGGCCGGTGCCGGCGTCAACTGGGGACGCGTCCTCGCGGAGGCCGGCCCGCACGGCCTGACCGGGCTCGCGGGCAGCAGCCCGGTGGTCACGGTCACCGGCTACACACTGGGCGGCGGGCTGAGCTGGTTCGGCCGCAAGCACGGGTGGGCGTCCGGAAGCGTCCGCGCGTTCGACGTCGTGGACGCGGACGGCGCCCGCTCGCGGGTGACGTCCGGAACCGACCCGGACCTGTTCTGGGCGCTACGCGGCGGTGGCGGCGACTTCGCGATCGTCACCGCCGTCGAGTTCGACCTGCACCCCGCGCCGCGCCTCTACGGCGGCCGGATGCTGTGGCCGGTCGAGCGGGCGGCGGCCGTCCTGGACGCCTACCGCGAGGTCACCGCCGGAGCGCCGGACGAGCTGACCACCTGGTACGAACTCCTGCAGTATCCGGGTGCGGCCCCGATGGCGGCGGTCGACTGCACGTTCCTCGGCGACGGCGGCGCCGCCGAGGTGCTGCTCCGCCCCCTCGACAAGGTCGGCGGCAGGATCTCGGACTCGCGCGCCGCGCTGCCGGTGGCCGAGCTGGGCACGATCACCGCCGAGCCGACCGCCCCCGGGCCGGGGCTGTCCCGCGCGGAACTGCTCACGGGCCTGACCGACGAGGTGGCCGCCGCGCTGCTGGAACGCCCGGTCGACCCGCTGCTCACCGTCCAGCTGCGGCACCTCGGCGGGGCCCTGGCGCGGCCGTCCGGCACTCCCGCCGGGCACTTGGACGAGCCGTTCGCGCTCTACATGTTCGGCGTGCCCGGCGAGGACGGCGGGACGTCCGTCCGGGACCGCGGGCGGGGGCTGGCGGACGCCCTCGTCCCGCACACGACCGGCCGCAAGCCGTTCACGCTCCTCGCTCCGGGCGAGCGCGCGGCGAACGCCTTCACTCCCGGCGTGCTCACCCGGCTGCGCGAGCTGAAGCGCGCTCGCGACCCGCGAGGCGTCTTCCGCAGCAACTTCCCCGTCCTCGGCTGAGACCTCGCCCCGGGACGAGAACCCGTTGACCTGCGGCGTGTTGTCGCCATCGCAAGCCGGATGGCGACAACACGCCGCAGGTCAGCGAAGCGGTCAGCTGAAGTACTCGATGAAGGGGCTCTTCTTGTCGGGCGTGGAGGCGGTGCCGACGCTCACGATGGCCGTGGTACCGGGCCGGGGGTCGGCGTCGGTGGCCTGGACGGTGCCGGAGCGGGCCGGGCCGTTCAGCGTCGTCCAGGACGTGCCGTTGTAGTGCATGTACTGCGACTTGTCCCCGGTGGTGATGGGGAGCATGACGACGCCGTCGCCGCCGTCGGACGACAGCCCGATGCCCGCGGCGTTCAGCGGGGTGTTGATCGTCTTCCAGGACGTGCCGTCGTAGCGCAGGATCGCGTTCGTGATCTGGGCGTTCTGCCGGACGCGCAGCACGTACACGTTCGTCGGCGAGTTCACGACGATCCGGTGCAGCGTGCCCTGGTAGGCGGGGACGCCCATGTTGCCCGGGACGTCGATCCGCTTCCAGGACGTCCCGTTCCAGTGCATGACCAGCCCGGTCACGGAGGTCCCGGCGGACGACGTGGTGCCGGCCAGCCACACGTCGTTCTTGGAGCGGACGTCCACGGCCGTGATCGAGGACGACGGGGGCAGCGGGACCTGGGGGTCGACCCAGCCGCTGCCGGTCCAGCGGAGGATGGCGCTGGGGCCGCCGGCGGCGGCGTCGATGCCGGCGATGGAGTAGGCGGTGCCGTCGGAAGCGGCGGAGACGGCGGTCGGGAAGCCCACCAGGGGGTAGGCCACCTGGTTCCACTTGGTGCCGTTCCAGTGCAGGCTCGTGGTGCCGAAGAGGCTGTAGCCGATGATCCACGCCTTGTCGGCGCCGGCGACGGCGACGTCGGTCGGCGTGAACGCGGCCGGGCTCGTGTCCGCGACCCAGGACGAGCCGTTCCAGCGCGCGATCTTGGCCTGCGGGCCGAAGAGGTTGCCGGCGGCGCCGACGGCCCATCCGGCGTTCTTGGCTCCGAAGTCGACCCGGTCGAGGGAGCCGTTGTAGTTCAGCGCCGCACCCGGGATGTCCTTCCAGGCGGCGGCGTGCGCAGGGGCGGCCACGGCGACCGTCCCGGCGGCGCAGGCCAGGGCGGTGGCGACCACCAGCACCGCGTTCCTCTTCATATGTCCACTCCCAAGATCACTGCAGGTGGGGCAAAAGAGTACGGCAATACTTACTGTGAAGTAAGTGGAACCGTCCACCCGGCCAGAACAGGACGCACCAGACACTTGCGTCACATACGCCAGGACGCCCGGAACCATACGGTTCCGGGCGTCCCGGGGGTGGTGGGCGCGTCGCGGGCCGGTGACCCGCTACTCGCCCTTCCAGTTCGGCTTGCGCTTCTCGGCGAACGCCGCCGGGCCCTCCTGGGCGTCCTTCGACGTGAACACCGGCAGCGTGATCTCCTGCTGCTTCTGCCACGCCTCGTCCGACGTCCAGTCGGCCGACTCGACGATGACCCGCTTGGTCGCCGCGAGCGCCAGCGGGGCGTTCTCGGCGACCTTCAGCGCCAGCTCCTTGGCGGCCGCGAGCGCGCCGCCCGAGTCGGTGAGCCGGTTGACGAAGCCGAGCTCGGCCATCCGCTCCGCGGAGTACTTGTCGCCGGTCAGGGCGATCTCCATGGCGATGTGGTACGGGATGCGCTGCGGCAGCCGCAGCAGCCCGCCGGCGCCCGCGACCAGGCCGCGCTTCGGCTCGGGCAGCCCGAACTGGGCGTCCCGCGCGGCGACGACCATGTCGCAGGCCAGCGCCACCTCGCAGCCGCCGGCGAGCGCGTAGCCCTCGACGGCGGCGATCATCGGCTTCGCCGGCGGCTGCTGGGTCAGGCCGGCGAACCCGCGCCCCTCGACGATGGGGTTGTCGCCGGTGAGGAAGCCCTTGAGGTCCATGCCGGAGCAGAACGTCCCGCCGGCGCCGGTGAGGATGCCGATGGACAGGTCCTTGCGGGACTCCAGCTCCTCGGCGGCCGCGGCGATGCCCCGCGCCACGTCGCCGTTGACGGCGTTGCGGGCCTCGGGGCGGTTGATGGTGATGACGAGGACGGCGCCGTCCTCTTCGGTCAGAACCGCGTCGGTCATTCAGTGCCTCACTTCGGCTGGAAGCGGATACCGCCGTCGAAGCGGATGGTCTCGCCGTTCATGTAGTCGTTCTCGATCAGGGACTTGACGAGGTGCGCGAACTCCGACGCCTTGCCCATCCGCTTCGGGAACGGGACGGGCGCGGCGAGCTTGGCCTTGAACGCGTCCGCGGCCTCGCCCTCGCCGTAGATCGGGGTGTCGATGATGCCCGGGCAGATGGTGTTGACCCGGACGCCGATGGCGGCGAGGTCGCGGGCGGCCGGCAGCGTCATGCCGATGATGCCGCCCTTGGACGCGGAGTAGGCGAGCTGCCCGGTCTGCCCCTCGATGCCGGCGATGGACGCGGTGTTGATCACCACGCCGCGGGCGCCGTCGGCGTCGGCGGGCTCGGTCTTGGAGATGGCGGCGGCGCCGATCCGCATCAGGTTGAAGGTGCCGATCAGGTTGATCCGGATGACGGTCTCGTAGGAGCCGAGGTCGTGCGGGGTGCCGTCGCGGTTCACGGTCCGCGACGCCCAGCCGATGCCGGCGCTGTTGACGATCACCCGCAGCGGGTTGCCGGTGTCGACGGCGGCCTGGACGGCTGCCTGCACCTGCGCCTCGTCCGACACGTCCGTCTTCACGAAGACGCCGCCGACCTCGTCGGCGAGGGCCTTGCCCTTGTCCTCGTTCAGGTCGGCGATGACCACCTTGGCGCCTTCGGCGGCCAGCGTGCGCACGGTGGCCTCACCGAGGCCGCTCGCACCACCGGATACGACGGCGGAAACTCCGTTCAGGTCCATAAGCAGCACCTTACGTCAGGGACCGAATGTGGTTCGGGATGATGTTACCCAGAAGTCACCACGCGCTCCGCTAACACCCCTGAGGATTACGGAGGCAAGGCTCACCCACTGGTCACAATAGGGGGACGTTTGCCCCCGCCCGCGCCGGGCACCCGCGTTCCATGAGCCAAGCGATCCGGGACGCGGCACCCTCACGGGAGGCGAGGTCATGAGCGAGCGACCGGCACAGAGCCAGCCATACCCCGGGCGGACCGGGGACATGGCCCCCGAACCCCGCGACGAGATGCGCGACTACACCGGGAGCGGGCTGCTGGAAGGGCGCCGCGCCCTCATCACCGGCGGCGACTCCGGCATCGGGCGCGCCACCGCGGTCGCGTTCGCCAAGGAGGGCGCCGACGTCGCCATCACGTACCTGGAGGAGGACGAGGACGCCCGGCACACCGCCGGCCTTGTCGAGGCCGCCGGGCGGCGCTGCTTCACCTTCGGCGGCGACCTGGGCGAGGAGCGGCACAGCCGCGAGGTGGTCGAGCACGCCGTCCGGGACCTAGGCGGGCTCGACGTGCTCGTCCTGCACCACGGGACGCAGACCCCGGTCAAGGACGTCCGCGAGATCGACGACGCGCAGCTCCGCCGGACGTTCGACGTGAACGTCTTCTCGCTGTTCTGGACCGTCCAGCAGGCCCTGGACCATATGGGGCCGGGGTCGTCCATCATCATCACCGGGTCCATCAACGGCCTGCGCGGCAACAAGACGCTTATCGACTACTCCGCCAGCAAGGCCGCGGCGATGACCCTCGCGGCGTGCCTCGCCCAGAGCCTCATGGAGCGCGAGATCCGCGTCAACTGCGTCGCCCCCGGCCCGGTCTGGACGCCGCTCATCCCGGCCACGTTCGACGCGGAACGCGTCGAGGGCTTCGGGCAGCAGGCGCCGATGGGCCGCGCCGCCGACCCCGACGAGATTGCCCCGTCCTACGTGTTCTTCGCCTCCAACCGCCAGTCGTCCTACTACACAGGGCAGACGCTCGTGCCCGCCGGCGGGGAGATCCACCCGGGATGACGGAACTGAGTCGCAGCGACCCGGGCGAGCCCGGCTTCGGGCGGCGGAAATGCGGCAAGGGCTTCATGTACCTCGGGCTGGACGGCCGCCCCCTGGACGACCCCGCCGAGAAGGAACGCATCCGGTCGCTCGTCATCCCGCCCGCTTGGACGGACGTATGGATCTGCCCAGACGCGGACGGCCACATCCAGGCGATCGGCACCGACGCAGCCGGACGGCGTCAGTACCTCTACCACGAGGCATGGCGGGAACAGCGCGACCAAGAGAAACACGAGCACGTCCTAGAGCTGGCCGACCGGCTGCCCAAGGTCCGTGACACGCTCGCCGAGTATCTCGCCGGACGGGGCTACGGCCGTGAACGCGTCCTCGCCGCCGCCGTCCGCCTCATCGACCTCGGGTTCTTCCGGATCGGCGGGGAGGCGTACGCCGCCGAGAACGGCACGTTCGGGCTGGCCACCGTCCTGCGGGAGCACGTCGTCTGCCGGCGCGGCGAGGTCACCTTCGAGTATCCCGCCAAGAACTCGAAGGACCTGTACCGGTCGGTGGCGGAAGAGGACGTCTGCAAGGTCGTCAGCGGGCTCAAACGGCGCCGCGACGGCTCCCCCGAGCTGCTCGCCTACCGCGTGCCGGGCGGCTGGCACGACGTCACGACCAGCGACATCAACGCGTTCATCAGGGAGGTGACCGGCGGCGAGTTCACCGCCAAGGACTTCCGCACCTGGCACGCCACCGTCCTCGCGGCGGTCGGCCTCGCCGTGTCGGTCCGCGCGGGCGACAGCGACACCGCCCGCAAGCGCGCCGTCGTCCGCGTGGTCAAGGAGGTCGCCGCCTACCTCGGCAACACCCCGGCCGTGGCGCGGGCCTCCTACATCGACCCCCGCATCATCGACCTGTACGAGGACGGCCAGACGATCGCGCCCGCCCTGGGCAAGCTGGGCGTGGACGCGGCGGAAGGCGAACTCGCCACGCAGGGACCGGTCGAACAGGCCGTCCTGGACCTGCTCCGCGCCGCGGACTGACGCGTCCCTCGTGGGCTCTGGTGGTTTGTAAGGGTCAGCGCGGGACGGCGTATTCGGCGGGCGGGGTCGGGGTCGTGCCGAAGCAGGTGGCGATGGGGTCTTCGATCGAGCACCAGCCGGGCCTGCGCACCGGGACGTAGCCGGACGGCACGCCATTGTTCGCGATGATCGAGCGGTAGGCGGGGACGCCGTCGGTCGGACGGCGGGTCAGGGACGGGTCGGTCAGCACGTCCACTGTGTAGAGGCCGAAGCGCGCGCGGTAACTGCCCCACTCGTAGTTGTCGGTGAGGCTCCAGTGGTTGTAGCCCATCATTTTCACGCCTTCGGCCATCGCGCGCTGGATCCAGTACATGTGGTCACGTAGATGGTCTGTGCGCGTGTAGCCGTCCGGGCGCGGTTTGCCGTCATCGGTCGGCATGCCGTGCTCGACGATGTAAACCGGCAGGTGGGGCAGCCTTCGCTGGTAATTCTTGAGGACGTAGTACAGGCCCTCAGGTTCCGGGTCGATTCTCCAGAACTCCCCGGTCAGGGAATGGACGGCGGTGAGGTTCTCCAGGTTCGCGCCGTAGTAGTAGTCGATCCCGATGAAGTCGAGCTTGTCGGTGACGTCGTTGAACAGCGCGGCGTCGAATAGGCCGTTGAGGGCCGAGCCGTACGCGACGTTGCTCGACACCATCGCGCCTGGGTCGACCCTGTGAATCATGTCGTAGGCGGCGCGGTGCGTCTTGATGAGGGCGTCGCGCATCGTCAGCATCTGCCCGAGGTCCAGCGGGCGGAACCTCAGCTCCCTGTAGATGTAGGAGCTGGCCTCGTTGAAGGTGATCCAGATGACGTCCTGGTCCTTGTAGCGGTTGACGACGAACTGGGCGTTGCGCAGCCAGTCCTGCTGCGTGCGCGGGTTGGTCCAGGCGCCCTGGTCGGCCACCCAGCCGGGATACACCCAGTGGTCAAGGGTGAGCATGGGCCGCATTCCCTTGGCCCTGATCTGGCGGATGAGGTCGTCGTAGTAGGCGATCGCGTCCGGGTCGCGGTAGCCGCGGCGGGGCTCGATCCGGGACCACTCGATGGACGTGCGGAAGACGTCCACGCCCAGACCCTTGGCCAGGTTCAGGTCGCTGGGGTAGCGGTTCCGGAAGTCGACGGAATCGCCGTACGGGTGCTCCACCGCGTTCGGGTTCGCCGCGTACCTCGTCCAGTTGCTGTCCGGGAAGGACCCTTCGCTCTGGAATCCGGACATGGAGACGCCCCAGAGGAAGCCGGGCGGGAACTTGGCCGTCGTGGGCCTGCGTTCCGCGGCGGCCGGGGACACGGCGGTCAGCACCAGCGCGACCGAGAGCGCGAGCGCCGAGACGGCGTGGACGGGACGTACTCTGCCGAGCCTGCCGAACACGGGGCTCCCTCCGGAGACCGGACATGAATCTCCTTCGGACTACAGGGGGCGCGGGCGGTCCCGTCAACCCTCCGCGCTGGCCGAATCCGGCAACTCGTCCCGCCTCATCGGCTCGGCCGGACGGCGCGCCGCCCGGCCGCGCATCGCCGCGTGCCGACCGGATGACCCTTTGTGCTTTTTATGCATTTTGTGATTTACGCCATACCACGGGCGTGAGTTATCCACAGATGCGGGTTCTCCTTCGGCGGCCTTGATGGCGCCGTGATCATGGCTGCGTGACCCGGTTCACAGATCACGAATCGGACTCGGAATCGGCGCAGGCCAAGGCGGGGGCGCCCCTCCCCGCCGCAATGTCCGGCGCCCCGGAAATGGTGCGGGTGATTTGCCTTGTTCGCCGGTATCTGTCTACGTTCTCGCTTGGTTCATGCGGCCCGGAAGGCCGCCCGGATAACAGAACACGCACTCCGACGAGCGGCAGCGGCGCGCCCGGCCAGTTGCGAACGGCCGGCGCCGACCCCCGAGGTCGCCCCCCTGGGCCCCGCCGTGCAAGCCGCCGTCGGACGCCGAGTCCGCGCCGCCGAGAGGCGCGGAGCCGGAAGCGGCCGTGTCTCCTCTGCGTCCCCGTTCACGACGTTGCGGAGCCGCGCGGCCGCGGCATCCCGAATCCCCCAGCGACACCCGGTGGACGACGGCTGCCCGGCAGGCATCGACCGCGAACTCTGGAGTCATTCTGCATACCCCTCGAATCTCCCCGAAGACCGGAATCACCACGGCCGGCCTGGTCGTCACCAGCACGCTGGGGGTGTCCCTTCTCGCCGCCGGACCCGCGGAGGCGGCGGTGGTCCCCCAGCAGGCCACGCCGGCGAACGCCCCGGCCGCGAAGGCCGCTGCGTCCCGCTCCGCGAAGCAGAAGAAGCGCGCGGCCTACGCCGTGAAGTACGCCTCCAAGCAGATCGGCGACCCGTACCGCTACGGCGGGACGGGCCCGGGCTCGTGGGACTGCTCCGGCCTGGCCGGCGGCGCCTGGCGCAAGGCCGGGGTGAAGCTTCCCCGCACCAGCCAGCAGATCTACCGTGCGGTCAAGAAGAAGGTCTCCTGGAAGGGAGCCGTCAAGGGCGACCTGCTGTTCTTCTACAGCGGCCGGACCCACGTGGGCGTCTATGCCGGCCACGGCTACATGATCCACGCGCCCAACTCGCGGTCCAAGGTCAAGAAGATCAAGCTGAACTCCTACTACAAGCGCAACTTCAACGGCGGAGTCCGCCCGGGTCTCTGACCCGGCCTCTGACCCGGACGTCCACCCACCAGGGGCCCCGCGCCACCCCCACGCGGGGCTCCTCCCCTTCCTCAGGCCGGCCCTTCCCCGTCGCCGAGACCCACCTCGATGCGGCAAGTGACGAGCCCCGGGCCGTCCGCCACTCGCGCCGCCGCCCCAGCCTGACGCGCAGCGGCCCTGCTCCGCCTACGTGCCGGGATGGGTCAGCCGAGAGCCGGGTAGTCGGTGTAGCCGCGGTGGTCGCCGCCATAGAACGTCTTCTGGTCGGCCTCGTTGTACGGGCCGCCGGCCTTGATGCGGGCGGGCAGGTCAGGGTTGGCCAGCCACAGCTCGGCGAAGGCGACCGCGTCCGCCACCCCGTCCCGCAGCGCCTCGGCGCCGTACTCCGGCTTCGCGGGGAACGACTCCGGCGTGGGGTGCGGGTTGAGGATCAGCGGCCCCGGCCACCCGGCGCGGATCCGCCCGGTCGTCGCGCGGTCCCCCAGCTCCATGACGTGCAGGTATGCGAGACCGTACGGCGCGAGCGCCGCGACCAGCTCCGCGTACAGGACGGGCGTGTCGCTCTCACTGACCCCGTTGGCGTTGCCGCCCGGCGACACGCGGAAACCCACGCGGTCCCCGCCGATCGCGTCGGACACCGCCTGGGCGACCTCGACGGCGAACCTGATGCGGTTCTCGACGGATCCGCCGTAGGCGTCGGTCCGCGTGTTGCTGCCGTCGGCGAGGAACTGCTGGATCAGGTAGCCGTTCGCGCCGTGCAGCTCCACCCCGTCGAACCCGGCCTCGATCGCGTTGGCCGCCGCCTTGGCGAACTCCTCGACGGCCTGGGCGATGTCGTCCGGCGTCATCTCCCGAGGCACGGGGTGGTCGAGCATGCCGTCCGGCGTGAAGAGCCGCTCGCCGGACGCGATCGGGGACGGCCCGACCGGCAGCCCTCCGTCCGGGTACAGGACGGGGTGGCCGACGCGCCCCGCATGCATCAGCTGGGCGAATATCCGCCCGCCCTCGGCGTGCACGGCGTCGGTCACCGTGCGCCACGCCGCCACCTGCTCGCCGGAGTGCAGGCCCGGCGTCAGGATGTACCCCTGGCCGCGGACGCTCGGCTGCGTCCCCTCGGTGACGATCAGCCCGGCGCCGGCGCGCTGCCGGTAGTACTCGGCGGTCAGCTCCGTCACGGTGCCGTCCCCGGTGGCCCTGCTCCGGGTCATCGGCGCCATCACGAGTCGGTTGGACAGCTCCAGCTTGCCCGCCGACAGCGGCTCGAACAGTTCCTGCATGAGACCCTCCTGGTGCGTTCTTACTGGTCAGGAACCTACGAGCCGCCGACTACGGGGCGAATCCGTATGACTTCGGTACTTCTCCCCGTACTTTGGATGCGTGCTCTACGGGCGGAACGACGAACAGGCGCGCATCTCCTCGCTGCTCGCGGCGGCACGCGACCGCGGGCGCAGCGGCGCGCTCCTCCTGCGGGGGGAGGCCGGGATCGGCAAGTCGGCGCTGCTTGCCGAGGCGGCGGCGCTCCTCCCGGCGGACGGCCCGCCGCACGTCCTGCGGGTGACCGGTGTCGAGGCGGAGTCCGGCATCGCCTACGCGGGCCTCACCCAGCTGCTCTGGCCCGTCCGGGACCGGCTCGAGGCCCTCCCGGCACCGCAGGCCGCCGCGCTGCGCTCCGCCCTCGGCGGCCCCGGCCCCGCGTCCACCGACCCCGCGTCCACCGGTCCCGCGTCCACCGGAGCCGGGTCCACCGGAGCCGGGTCCACCGGAGCCGGGTCCACCGGAGCCGGGACCGCCGGAGCCGGGCGGGACCGCTTCACCACCGGCCTGGCCGTCCTGACGCTGCTCGCCGACCTGCCCGCCGGGGACGGCCCGGCCCTGGTCCTGGTCGACGACGCGCAGTGGCTCGACACCGCGACCGCCGACGCGCTGCTGTTCGCGGCGCGGCGGCTGGCCGTCGAAGGGGTGGTGATGCTGTTCGCCGCCCGGGACGACGCGTTCACCGGCACGGGCCTGCCCGAGCTGCGCCTCGACAGGCTCGGGCGCGGCGACGCGGAGCGGCTCCTCGCGGCGCGCGAGCTGCCGCCCACCGTCCGCGGCCGGGTCATCCGGGAGGCCGCCGGCAACCCGCTCGCCCTCCAGGAACTCGGCGCCGTAGGGACGGGCACCGCGCACGGCTCCGACCCGCTGCCGGTCGCGGACCGCGTCCTCGCCTCGTTCCGCATGCAGATCGGGCGCCTCCCGGAGAGCACCCGGCTGATGCTGCTGATCGCGGCGGCGGAGGGCCGCGGGCACATGCCCACGATGCTGAACGCGGGACGGAGCATGGGCGTCGGCCTCGACGACCTCCAGGAGGCCGAACGCGTCCGGCTGGTCAACGTCACCGGGCGCAGCATCGCGTTCCGCCACCCGCTGATCAGGGCGGCGTCCTACCACGGCGCCGTCACCGCGCAGCGCGTCGCCGTCCACCGGGCACTCGCGGACACCGCCACCGACCCGGACTGCCGCGCCCGGCACCGCGCGTCCGCCGCCATGGCCCCGGACGAGGACGTCGCCGCCGACGTCGAGGACGCGGCGGAGCGCGCCCGCGCCCACAAGGGCTACGCGACCGCGGCGGCGCTCTACCGCCAGGCCGCCGACCTGACGCCCGCACCGGGCGCACGCGCGGCCCGCCTCGGCACCGCCGCGTCCCTGGTCCTGCAAGCGGGGCGGCTCGACGAGGCGGAAGACCTCGCCGTCCAGGCCGAGAAGCTCACCACCGCCCCCGCCGAGCTGGCGCGGCTCGCCCGCGTCCACGCCACCGTCGAGTACGAGCGCGGCGACCCGCGCGCCGCGTCCCGCATGATGGTCGACCACGCCGCCGAGGCGGCCCCCGCCGAGCGCGTCGCGATGCTGCACACCGGCGCGGTGTACGGCTGGACGTCCGGTGAGCTGCCCGCCGTACTGCGGGCCGCCGAACTGCTCCCCGAGGACCGCACGATCCGCGGCCTCGCCCTCCTGGCCAACGACGACCACCCCCACGGCATCCCCGTCCTGAACGACCTCGTCACCGAAACCCGCGAGGCCGCTTCCAGCGGTCACGGTGCCGGGCGGGGGGTCGGCGTGGGGGAC
>NZ_SMKB01000102.1:0-25004 GCF_004348575.1 Actinomadura sp. 7K534 | reverse complement strand
GAGTTGCGGGGACTGGGGGAATCGGAGCGGGCGGTTAATGAGCGGCGGTATTTGAAGAGCGACTTCGTGCATTTCGGCGTGCCGGTGCCTGCGGTGCGGAAAGCGGCCGTTTCGGCGGTGCGGGGTGAGCTCGCGCGGGGCGAAGTGATTGCGCTGGCTGAGGGGCTCTGGAGCGTTACGGAGGATGGGCGGCCGGTCCATGAGGCTCGGGTGGCGGCCATTGAAGTGCTCGTCAAGCGGGTGGCGTTGCTGGAGCCCGGTGATCTGGTGGTGACCGAGCGGTTCGTCCGGGACTCGGCCAGCTGGGTCTATGTGGACAACCTCGCGGAGAAGGTCGTCGGCAAGCTGGTCATCCGGTACCCCGAACAGGGGACTGTGCTGGACGCGTGGGTCGGCGACACCTACATGTGGATACGGCGCACCGCGATGCTGGCTCTGCTCGCGGGAGTGCGGGTCGGGGAACCCGATCTGGCGAGGATCGGCCGGTTCGGGGACGCGTTGATAGGCGAGCGTGAGTTCTTCATCCGCAAGGCCCTTGGGTGGGTGCTAAGGGAGTTGTCCAAGAAGAACGCGGCCTGGGTGACGGGGTGGGTGGAAGCCCGCGTCGGGGTCATCTCGGGTGTGACGATCCGGGAGGCCGTCCGGCACCTTCCCGAAGAGGACGCCGGACGGCTCCTGGCGGCTCAGCGGCGGTAGGCCGCCCACACCTTGTGCATACGGGCGCCCTGGCCGGCGGTGAAGGACGTCATGCACGTGTCGTAGCTGTAGTCCATGTAGTTGTGCACCGGGTCGGCGCCTGGGGAGGGGCAGGTGTCCTTGCCGGTCGGGCAGCCGTTCGTGGGGTCGCGCTCGGCCGGGGTGTCCGCGACGCGGTCGCCTTCGCCGAGGCAGCCGTTCTGGAACGTGTGGTAGAGCCCGAGCCAGTGGCCGACCTCGTGCGTGGCGCTGAATCCCTTGTTGTAGTTGGTGATGTGGCCGTCCGGCATGCTGCCGTAGTGGATCGTGACACCGTCCATCGTGGGCTCGGACGTGTACTTCCATGGGAAGGTCGACCAGCCGAGCAGATCCCCGCCGATGTTGGCGCTGTAGAGGTTCAGCGTGGCCTTGTCGCCCTTGCGCAGCTTCGGCTTGTACGTCGCCTCGTTACGTTCGGGGTCGTTGAACCAGGCCGCGTTGTCCGTGCGGGTCACGTCGCTGAGGCTGAAGGAGACCTGCGTGTCGGCGCCGCCGTTCCGCCCACCGTAGGAGTCGTTCAGCGTCTTGACCTGGCTCTGCACCATCGCGTCGGACAGGTTGCCCTTGGCGCCGTCGTGCAGCACGTGAAAGTGGACCGGAATGCTGATCCGCTGCTTGGCGCGGAGGTTCTCACCGGTCGGCTCGTCGGCCGGGCCCAAGCCCAGCGAGCGCAGTATCCGGTTGAGGCGCTGCTCGACGGTCGCGGCCTCCGCGGGCGTCAACTCGCTGCGGTCCCCCGCGTGCCCTCCCGGGCGCCGCAGCCGCGCGTCGGCGTGCTCGTGCGCGTGCGTGCAGTCGTCCAGCCGTGCGGTCCCGTGGGACGCGCCGGCCGCCGGCACGGATGAGGGCGGTGCGGCCAGGGCGGGGACGAACGCGGCGATCAGGGCGGCGGCTGCGAGCAACTTCACGGCACTCCTATGGAGGACGTCGCGGACGGGAGCCATGCGAACACAGGGCGTCATCAAGAGGTACCAGAGTGGCGCCGAGGCGGGAGTGTGGTCCGGGTAAATGGAAGCTGACCGTTATCGGTCGATTGCCCTACGTGATGGACGGGTGAGGTGCGCAGCGGCGCAGCCTGCGGCTCCCCGTAGACTGGAGAGACCCTTCCGGCCGTGCGAAAGGCTTTGTTGGTGGCCGCAGACCAGTCCTTTGACACCGTTCTCGTCGTCGACTTCGGCGCGCAGTACGCGCAGCTCATAGCGAGGCGTGTCCGCGAGTGCCATGTGTACAGCGAGATCGTGCCGTCCACCATGCCGGCGGAGGAGATGCTCGCCAGGCGCCCGAAAGCGATCATCCTGTCGGGCGGCCCTGCGTCGGTGTACGCGGAGGGCGCGCCGATAGCGCCGGAAGGGCTGTTCGACCTGGGGGTGCCCACGTTCGGCATCTGCTACGGCCACCAGGTGATGGCCCAGGCCCTGGGCGGGACGGTCGAGAACTCCGATGTCGCCGAGTACGGCGGCACCACCGTGACCGTGTCCTCGCCCGGCATGCTGTTCGCGGGCCTGCCGCATGAGCAGGCGGTGTGGATGTCGCACCGTGACTACGTCAGCCGCGCCCCGTCCGGCTTCACCGTCACGGCCTCCACCGACGTGACCCCTGTCGCGGGCATGGAAGACCTTGAGCGCGGTTTCTTCGGCGTCCAGTTCCACCCGGAGGTCATGCACACCGAGCAGGGGATGGAGCTCCTGCGGCGCTTCCTGTACGAGGGTGCCGGCTGCCGTCCGAACTGGACGATGGTGAACATCGCGGACGAGTCGATCGCGGCCGTCCGGGAGCAGGTGGGGCACAAGCGGGCGATCTGCGCGCTGTCCGGCGGCGTGGACTCGGCCGTCGCCGCCGCGCTCGTCCAGCGCGCCATCGGCGACCAGCTGACCTGCGTGTTCGTCGACCACGGGCTGCTGCGCAAGGGTGAGCCGGAGCAGGTCGAGAAGGACTTCGTCGCCGTCACCGGCGTGAACCTGCACGTGGTGGAGGCGCAGGACCGCTTCCTCGCCGCCCTCGACGGCGTCACCGACCCCGAGGAGAAGCGGAAGATCATCGGACGGGAGTTCATCCGGGTGTTCGAGGAGGCGGCCCGCGAGATCGTCGCCGGCACCTCTGGGGCGACCCCCCAGGACGGCTCGCCGGAGGCGGACGAGCCCGTCGAGTTCCTCGTCCAGGGCACCCTCTACCCGGACGTCGTCGAGTCTGGGGGCGGCACGGGTGCGGCCAACATCAAGTCACACCACAACGTGGGCGGCCTCCCGGACGACCTCCAGTTCAAGCTCATCGAGCCGCTACGGAGCCTGTTCAAGGACGAGGTCCGCGCACTCGGCGAACAGCTCGGCCTGCCGTCCGAGATCGTGTGGCGCCAGCCGTTCCCCGGCCCTGGCCTCGGTATCCGCATCATCGGTGCCGTCACCCGCGACCGCTTGGACATCCTCCGCGACGCGGACGCCATCGCACGCGAAGAGCTGACGAGCGCCGGGCTCGACCGCGACATCTGGCAGTTCCCCGTGGTCCTGTTGGCAGACGTCCGTTCGGTGGGCGTGCAGGGTGACGGACGCACCTACGGTCACCCCATCGTGCTGCGTCCCGTCACCAGCGAGGACGCCATGACCGCCGACTGGGCACGGCTTCCCTACGAGGTGCTGCAGCGGATCTCCACGCGCATCACGAACGAGGTCCGCGAGATCAACCGGGTCACCGTGGACATCACGTCCAAGCCCCCCGGCACCATCGAATGGGAGTGACCCCGGCCTGGTCATGACCTCGCCCAAGACAAACGTGAGGCCCGGGTGCGGATCGCACCCGGGCCTCACGTATGCGGCGGAGTCAGACGGTGGCGGGGGCCAGTGCGGCCTCGGCCTCCAGGGTCGCGGCCGTCGCGTTGACGACCGCCGCGATCCGCAGGGCCTCCTGCACCAGCTCGCGGGACAGGCCGGCCGCACGGACGATCTTCTCGTGGGACTCCAGGCACCGCCCGCAGCCGTTGATCGCCGAGACGGCCAGGCACCACAGCTCGAAGTCGACCTTGTCCACGCCGGGCTTCCCGATGATCGACATCCGGAGCTTGGCGGGAAGCGTGGCGTACGTCTCGTCCCCGATCAGGTGGGTGGCGCGGTAGTACACGTTGTTCATCGCCATGATCGACGCGGCGCCCTTGGCCGCCTCGAACGCCTCGGCGGACAGGTGGTCGCCGGCCTCCTCGGCCAGCTCGCGGATGACGGTGGCGCTCCGCGTGGTGTAGGCGCAGGCCAGCACCGTCCCCCAGAGCTGCTGGTCGGTGAGCTGCGAGGTGGACGTCAGCGAGCCCAGGTTGAGCTTGGTGTCCTTGGCGTAGGCGGGCAGGGCGCCCTTCAGGGCGTCAACGCTCATGATCATGTGTCCTTTCCTGCGGACGGCCGGCCGCGCGCGGCGGCCGGCCGCGGTGCCGGGCGGTCACCGTGATGCGGCCGCCGCCCGGCGGATGGGGAGGGAACGTTCCAAGCGCGTGGCGACGCGGTGCGTCACACCCCGGCCAGGAGCTTGGTGGCGTCGAGGGTCTCCTCGCCCTTGTTCCAGTTGCAGGGGCACAGCTCGTCGCTCTGGAGCGCGTCCAGGACCCGCAGGACCTCCTTGACGTTCCGGCCGACGGAACCGGCGGTCACCATGGCGAACTGGATCTCGTTGTTGGGGTCGACGATGAACGTCGCACGCTGCGCCACGCCGTCCTTGGTGAGGATGCCGAGCTCGGACGACAGCTCCCGGTTGAGGTCCGCCATCATCGGGAACGGAATGTCGCGAAGGTCCGGGTGGTCCTTGCGCCAGGCGAAGTGCACGAACTCGTTGTCGACGGACGCGCCCAGCACCTGGGCGTCGCGGTCGGCGAAGTCCTCGTTGAGGCGGCCGAACTCGGCGATCTCGGTCGGACAGACGAAAGTGAAGTCCTTCGGCCAGAAGAACACCACGCGCCACTTGCCCTCGTAGGACTTGTGGTTGATCGTCTCGAACGCGTTGTCCGGGTCCAGCGAGACGCAGGCGGTGAGCTCGTACTCGGGGAACTGGTCACCGACAGTAAGCACGCATGCTCCTTCGTCACGAGAGTGGGTCGCCTCCGCGTGGAGGCGTGGGAGGGCCGCGGGTCTTCCACCTCGGCGGCCGATGTCACTCAGCGTGCCGCAGTCTCGTTGAGAAGAGAAATCGATGTATCGCAACCGATTGATAGACATCGCTTATCAATTGACAGAAAACCCTGTTGACCAGCGACGATGAGGAACTTCCCGGGTGATGTCCCGTCGTCGGGTAGATGTAAATCACATCGACCCGCCCAAAACAGACATCACCCTCCGTGTTGGGCAAGTGTAGACGGCCCCTGCTCTCCTTCGGCAAGAAGGCGTTCGCCCAGGGCGCGTCACGGGCGAGGGCCTTGAGCGGGGTCCTGCGTGCACTGTGGGGAATGCCACCCCGCTATGACCTGCGTTTTGTCACTGTGTGTGATTAATCCTCGGTACTATTCCGGCCGGGATGGCGATCAACAGACCGACGGTTGCGCAGTTGCGGGCGTTCTCCGCGCTCGCGGAGCATCTGCATTTCCGGGATGCGGCCGCCGCGTTGCGGATGAGCCAGCCCGCGCTGTCGGCGGCGGTGGCCGCGCTCGAGGAGAGCCTGGGCACGCGGCTGGTCGAGCGGACGACGCGGAGAGTGCTGCTGACGCCCGCGGGGGAGCGCGTCGCGCGGCGGGCGGAGGTCGTCCTGGCGGAACTCGACCGGCTGGTGGACGACGTCAGGGCCGTCCAAGGGCCGCTCGTGGGGCAGCTCCGGGTGGGTGTGATCCCGACTGTCGCGCCCTATCTGCTGCCTGTCGTGCTGCCTAGGGTCGCCAAGGAGTTCCCGTCCCTGGAGCTCTCGGTGCGCGAGGAGAAGACCGGGCACATCGTCGCGGAACTGCTCGCAGGGCGCCTCGACGTGGTGTTGCTGGCGCTGCCCGTGGCCACGGCCGGCGTGACGGAACTCGTCCTGTACGACGAGGACTTCGCGCTCGTCGCCCCCGCGGGCTTCCAGGTCGAAGACGAGGTCTCGCGGGAGGCGTTGAACGACCTGGACGTGATCCTGCTTAACGAGGGGCATTGCCTACGGGATCAGGCCCTGGACGTCTGCCGTGACGTGGGGGCGCGCGCTGCCGCCACCTATGCGACGAGCCTCGCGACGCTCGTCCAGCTCGTGGCGGGCGGTCTGGGGGTGACGCTCGTACCGGAGACCGCGTTGGAGGTGGAGACGCGCCGGGCGCCGGATCTGCGCGTGCACCGGTTCGCCGCCCCGGCGCCGTTCCGGCGGATAGGGCTCGGGTTCCGGTCGACGTCCCCGCGCGCGCACGAGTTCGAGGTACTGGCCGCGAGCATCCGCGAGGCGGTCGCCGACTCGGGAGTGGCACCGGGCGTGCGGACCGCCTAGGACCGCCCCGGACGGACGTTCAGCGGACCGTAAACGCGTACCCAGGCGAGGTCAAGTCTGGGTCAGCGGACGGCCTTGCAATAGCGATGCGTGTTCATGTGGTGGCGCCGCGTCACCATGCTCGTGGGGCGAGGAGGAGGCCCCATGTCCCCGAAGCTCAGCGTCGTCGTGCCGTTCTGCAACACCGAGGAGTTCTTGCGGGAGTGCCTGGAGTCGCTGGCCGGTCAGACGCTGCGCGACCTCGAGGTCATCTTGGTGGACGACGGGTCCACCGACAACGGCGCCGTGATCGCGAAGGAGATGTGCGCCCGGGACACGCGGTTCCGGCTGGTGACGCGGGACAACGAGGGCCCCGGTTCGGCGCGCAACGCGGGTGTTCGGCAGGTGCGTGGGGAGTACCTCACGTTCGCCGACGCCGACGACGTGG
Source organism: Actinomadura sp. 7K534 (assembly GCF_004348575.1). Taxonomy (NCBI): domain Bacteria; kingdom Bacillati; phylum Actinomycetota; class Actinomycetes; order Streptosporangiales; family Thermomonosporaceae; genus Actinomadura; species Actinomadura sp. 7K534. Next base: position 18,430 of record NZ_SMKB01000102.1, on the reverse strand, counting down.
TCGACCGCGAAGCCTACGCGCGGCTGGTCGGCTCCCTGGAGCGGACGGGGTCCGACATCGCGGCGGGGAACGTCATGCGGATGGAGGACGACCGCAAATGGCAGTCGCCTCTGCACGAAGGTGTGTTCACCGAGTCCAGCACCAAGACGCACGTGTCGGCCAAGCCGGTGCTCATGCGCGACAGGACGTCGTGGAACAAGGTGTACCGGTGCGACTTCTGGGAGCGCGCGGGCCTTGAGTTCCCCACAGGCTTCTACGAGGACCCGCCCGTCACTGTGCGCGCACATGCGCTGGCCCGCTCCGTGGACGTCCTGAAGGACACGGTCTACTACTGGCGTAAGCGGCCGGGCTCCATCACCGAGGACCGCTACGACCGGGAGAACATCACCCAGCGTCTGGCGTCCGCGCGTGTACTGCGTGACGCCCTGGCCGGCTACGCGCCCAACCTCCTGCACGCCTACGACGAGCACGCTCTGGTGGAGATCGAGCTCCACACCCTGTTCGAGGCACTGCCGAGGACGCAGGAGGCCCATCGCGAGGAACTCGTCAAGATGGGCGCGGAACTGGCGCAGCACATTAGCCAGCGCGTGTTGAAGCGGCTTCCCGCCATGACGCGCCTCCAGGTGCACCTCCTCGGCCGCGGGATGCTGCCCGAGCTGCTGGAAGTGATGCGTTACGCGCATCTCCGGAGACCGGTGGACGCGCCCAGGGTGCGGCGGGGGATGCGGCACCGCTGGTATGCGGAGTTCCCGTTCTTCGAGGACGAGGAGCGCGCCGTCCCGCTGCACGTGTACGACGTGACCGACGAGCTGAGGCCAGTGGCCGCGATCGACCGGGCCGCGTGGGTGGACGGGCGGCTCCGCCTTGAGGGGCACGCCTACATCCGTCACCTGGACTCCTCGACCGAGGACGGTTCGCGGATCCGGGTGTGGCTTGTGGCGTCGAACCGGTGCGGGCTGATGCGGCTGCCGGTGACGCGGGTCCGCAGGCCGGACGTGACCGCGCGGTCGCGGCAGTCGGCGGTCTCCTACGACTGGTCCGGGTTCGTCGCGGACATCGACCCGGCGTCGCTGAAGGTGCTCGGGCGCTGGCGGGACGTCGACTGGGTGCCGTGCGTCGAGATCGTCAACCGGGGGCTGCGGCGCAGGACGACGTTCGCGAACCCGCGGCTCGCCGGCCGCCAGTGGCCGGACGACCGGGAGTGCGCGCCCGGCGTGCTCGTCCAGGGCGTGGCGGGCAGGCACCGGTTCGTGGTGCAGGTGCGGCGGACGCCCGCGGCCGTCGTCGGCGGCCATCTGGAGCGCGGCGAGCTGTGCCTGGACGGCTGGAGCCGCACTCCGCTCGGCGACGAGCCGGGCGTCGCCGCGGTGCCGCGGACGGGGCGCGGCACGGTCACCGGGCGGATCGAGCCGGCCGGGAACGGCGCGTTCCGGGCCAGGCTGCCGGTCGGCGGGCTGGCCAGGCGCCCCGGCGACTGGGACGTCACCCTCCCGGGCGAGGTCAAGCCTTACCTGGACGAGGATCCGGCGGGCACCGCGTTCTCCATTCCGGGCGGGGAGGTGGAACTCGCCAGGACGCGGCGCAGCACGCTCCGTCTGGTCGTCCGCGGACGGACGCTGGCCGTGGACGAGGTGTCCTGGTCGCCCGATGGCGCCCTCCACCTGGCGGGGTCGTGCACAGAAGCGGCGGGACGGCCCGACACGGTGATGCTGAGGCGGCGACGGTCGTCCGAGGAGCACGCGGTCAAGCTGCACTGGGAAGGCGACCGGTTCACGGCGTCGTTCTCCCCTGCGCGGATGCCGGTGCTCGGCCTGTCCCGTCCCCTCATCGCCGGTCGCTGGGAAATCCTCGTGGTCCTCGCGGGGCAGGAGCAACCGGTCGTCATCAGGCGCCACACCCTCCGCGAACTGCCCGAGCCGTTCGAGGCAGGTCTGCACAGGATCACGGTCGTCACCCACAAGACCGACCGGTTGCAGCTCCGCATAGAGACGGCCCTGGACGATGACGAGCGCGGAGCCTACGCGCAGAGCCGCATAAGGTCCGGGCACTACCGCCGCCACCTCAACCTGCCCGTGCGTGACCTGGCGGTGTTCGACGCCTACCGGGGGCGCCAGTACTCGTGCAACCCGCGCGGCATCTTCGACGAGCTCCGGCGGCGCGAAACCGACCTGGAGTGCGTGTGGATCACGCAGAACGGCCAGTTCGGCCGTCCTTCGGGTGCACGGACCGTCCTGGCCGGTACGCGGGAGTACTACGAGGCGCTGGCCCGCGCCCGCTACATCTTCGGCAACTGGTCGCAGAAGGAGTGGTTCGCCAAGCGCGACGACCAGATCTATGTGCAGTGCTGGCATGGGACGCCGCTGAAGAAAATCGGATACGACGTCAAGGAGATGCCGTACAAGCGTCCCCAGGGCCGCGACTGGATGGACTACGACGTCGCCCACTGGGACCTGCTCCTCACCCAGAACGCGTTCTCCGTCCCGCTGTTCCGGCGCGCGTTCCGCTATGACGGGCCGGTCTTCGAGAGCGGCTATCCGCGCAACGACATCCTGAACAGCCCGCACCGCGAGGAGATCGCGGCGGCCGTGCGGCGGCGGCTCGGCATCCCCGAGGGGAAGCGGGTCGTGCTGTACGCGCCGACGTGGCGGGACGACGCGGGCTACGCGGTCGGCAGGCGCTCGTTCCGCCTGGAGTTCGACATAGACCGGTTCAGGGCCGCGCTGGGGCACGACCACGTCCTCCTGCTGCGCACCCACTACCTCGTCACCGACCGCCCGAAGCTCCGGCCGGGCGACTGCGTGATGGACGTGTCCTTCTACCCCGACATCTCCGAACTGTTCCTCATCAGCGACGTGCTGGTCACGGACTACTCGTCGTCCATGTTCGACTTCGCCGTCACCGGCCGCCCGATGGTGTTCTTCACCTACGACCTGGAGCGCTACCGCGACCACGTGCGCGGTTTCTACTTCGACTTCGACGCGGAGGCCCCCGGGCCGCTCCTGAGCACCTCGCGCGAGGTCGTCGAGGCCCTGCGCGAGCCCGCCGCGCTCGACGCGGGGTTCCGGGACGCGCGCGCGTCCTTCGCCGCCCGGTACTGCCCGCACGACGACGGCCACGCCGCCTCCCGTGTGCTCGACCGGGTCCTCCAGCCCGCCCACTGACACCCCACCACGGACCACCCCATCACGGAGCCGCTCGTGTCACCCCAGACAAGCTCACCCCAGACCCGCACACCCCAGCTGAGCGTCGTCGTGCCCTTCCGCAACGCCGAGGGGCACCTCGCCGGCTGCCTGGAGTCCCTCGCCCGCCAGAGCATGCGCGCCCTGGAGGTGCTCATGGTGGACGACGGGTCGAACGACGGCGGACCGGTCGTCGCCAAGGAGTTCGCGGAGCGCGACGACCGCTTCACGCTGATCCAGCCGTCCGGCGGGATGTCGGCCGGGGACACCGGCGTCCAGCAGGCGAACGGCCGGTACCTCGCCTTCGCCGACAGCAAGGGCACCCTGCCCCCGTACGCCTACGAGCTGATGGTGGGCTCCCTGGAGTCGACCGGGGCGGACCTCGCCGGCGGGAACGTCATGTGCCTGGACGGGACGCAGGTGCGGCAGTCGCCCCTGCACACCGTGCCCTACGCGATGACACTGAAGGCGACGGACGCGACCCGTCACCCTGCCCTCCTGCAGGACAGGATGGTGTGCAACAAGGTGTTCCGGCGCGCGTTCTGGGACGCGTACGGCTTCAAGGTGCCGACGACCCTCGACGCGCCCACGGCCATGCTGCTCACGGCCATGCAGACCCATGTCCTGGCGTCCTCCGTGGATGTGCTCGACACGACCGTCTACTACTGGCGTGAGCGTCCGGGAACGGCGGCTCGGGTGCGTGACGAGCCGACGGACATCACCGAACGGATGGCCACCCTCGCGATGGTGCGGAAGTTCGTCGAGGAGAACGCACCGGAGCTTCTGGCCGTCCACGACATGTACGCGCTGGACCTCGACGTCCGCGCGCTGGTGCTCGCCCTGCGCGGGGCCTCCTGGGAGGAACGGGAACGCCTGGTCGAGCTTGGAGCCGAGGTCGTCGCTGTGGCCGACAAGTCCGCGGCGGACCGGCTGGCGTCGATCAGGCGGCTGCAGACCCACCTGCTCGGCGAGCGGATGCTGGCCGAACTCCTGGAGGTCCTCCGCTTCGAGGAAGAGGAGGGGGTGCGGGACGTCCCGCTCGTGCGGCGCGGCCGGATCCGGCAGCGCTGGTACGCCCGCTACCCCTACTTCGACGATGTGGAACGCGCCATACCGGAGGAGATGTACGACGTCACCGACGAGATGCTCCTGTGGGCGGACGTCGACCGTGTGGAGTGGGACGTCGACACGCTCATCGTGGAGGGGCACGCCTACTTCGACCGGCTTGACGTGTCCGCGGTGACGGATTCCCGCATCCGCGCCTGGATGCGTGACGTCAAGACCGGCAAGGAGATCCGGCTGCCGGTGGAACGGATCCTCTGCACGGAGGCCACCGCCCAGTCCGACCAGTCATCGGTGTCCTACGACTGGTCCGGGTTCTCCGTGCGGGTGGAGCCCGAGTTCCTGCTGGACGGCGACGAGTGGCGGACGGCCACCTACGAGCTGTACGCCGAAGTGACGACGGCCGGGCGGAAGGCCGTGCAGCGGCTGACGGCGCTGGAGCCGGCCGTGCGGTGGACGGCGGCGCGCCAGGTGGACGAGCACGTGGCGGTACAGCCGGCAGCGGGCGACGACGACGTGTTCGTCGTCCACGTCAAGCGCGCCAAGGCCGTCCTCACGGGGATGCGCTGCGAGGGCGACCGCCTGGAGCTGACCGGCTGGACGAGGAGGGCCCTCGGCGCCGACGCGGCCCTGGTCGCGACGCGCAGACATGGGAACGCGGAGATCCGCGGCCGGGTGACCCTGCGGCAGTCGGCCGCGCTGCGCATGGCGGAGGGCACCGGGTTCGACTTCAAGGCGACGCTGCCGCTGAAGGACCTGGTCTCCGCCGACGTAGCCGCCGACGACGACGCCGACGACGACGGGCACGGGCCGGCCTACCTCGCGCACGTCCTGGACGCCGTCGACTGGGACATCAGGCTGACCGGCGAAGGCGGCCCGCTGAGGCTCACCGTCGCGAGCAACGTCCTCCCGGCCCGGTACGCCCTCCCGGCGCCTTCGGGCGGCGGCCGGGAGATCGCCCTCACCCGCACGGCGTTCGGCAACCTGCGCGGCGTGGAGCGCTGCGCCCGGCCGGTGGTGACCGCGGCCGAGTGGGACGGCCACGGGCTCCTCACCCTCACCGGCGAATTCGCGGACCCAGAGGAGCGGCCCGGCCACTTCGTCCTGCGGCGCCACCGGTCAGGGGACCGGCACCGCGTTCCCGTCACCTGGGACGGCCACCGCTTCACCGCCGCGTTCACCCCGGCGACGATGGCCCTGTTCGGGACGGACGTCCCGTTGCGCAGCGGAACCTGGGACCTCCTCGCGGGCACGCGCGCCGGAGAGGTGGCCGTCGTGGCCGAACGCGAGTCGATCCCGGAGCTGCCCGGACGGAGGCAGGTCGCGACGCACGTCTTCGAGGTCGGCGTCCACCAGACCGACGCGCTGGTGCTGCACAGCCGTCCCGCGCTGGACGACGACGAGCGCGGCGGTCACGCGCAACGGCTCCTCCAGCAGCGCGACTACCCCGTGTACCTGCGCAGCCCGCTCACGGACATCGCCGTGTTCGACAGCCACGAAGGCTCCCAGTACAGCTGCAACCCAAGGGCCGTCTACGAGGAGCTCACCCGGCGCAAGCCGGACCTGGAGTGCGTGTGGGTGTCCCGCGACGGCCAGTTCGCGGTGGACGGGAAGGCCCGCACGGTCCAGGCGGGAAGCCGCGAGCACTACCGCCTCCTCGCGCGCGCACGTTACGTCGTCACCAACTCCGGTATGCCGCCGTGGTACGCCAAGCGCGACGGCCAGACCTACGTCCAGACATGGCACGGCACGCCGCTGAAGCGCCTCGCCCACGACCTGAGGGACATGCCCTACCGGCACACCGAACGGCTCGACCAGGTGGAACGGGAGGTGTCGCGGTGGGATCTGCTGCTGTCCCCGAGCCCGTTCGCCACGCAGACCATGCGCCGCGCCTTCCGGTACGAGGGCGAGGTCCTGGAGACGGGATATCCGCGCAACGACATCTTGAGCACGCCCGAGTGGGAGAGCATCGGGACCCGCATCCGCAAGGGCCTGGGGATCCCCGACGGCAAGAAGACCGTCCTCTACGCGCCGACCTGGCGGGACGACCGGAACCACGCGCTGGGCAGCCACGGGTTCTCCCTAGAGCTGGATCTGGAGACCATGCGCCAGGCCCTAGGCGACGACCACGTTCTGCTTCTGCGCACGCATCCCCTCATCACCGATCGGGACGACACCGCGATGGACGGCTTCGTCGTCGACGTCTCCCGGTACCCGGACATCGCCGACCTGTACATGGCGGCGGACGTGCTCGTCACCGACTACTCGTCCGCGATGTTCGACTACGCGATCCTGGGCAGGCCGATCGTCTTCTACACCTACGACCTGGAGCGCTACCGCGACCATGTGCGCGGCTTCTACGTCGACCTGGAGGCCGAGGCGCCCGGCCCGGTGGTCACGACCTCGGCCGAGGTCGCCGAGGCGGTCGAGCGGGCGCCCGGCAGCGAGGACCGCTACGCCGACGCCTACGACCGCTTCTTCGTGAAGTACTGCCCGCACGAAGACGGGCAGGCGTCCGCCCGGGTCGTCGACCACGTCTTCGGGACGAGGTGACCCCGCGCCCCGGGGGCGGGGTCAGCCGGGTCGGCGGGCGCGGGCGAACAGCCAGGTGCCCGGCCACGAGCACGGCGGGAGGCGGCGTTCCAGCGCGGCGGTGAGGCGCAGCGCCTCGTTGGCGAGGGGATGCAGCGGCGCCAGGTCCTCGCGGCGCGCCGTCCGGTGCCTCAGGCGGCGCAGGAACGGCCGGAGCAGGAGGCCCCGGCTCCACACCCGCTCCAGCACCAGCCCGGCGCCCTCGACGAGCTCCGCGAGCGCCTGGCGGGTGTACCGGCGGACCCGCCCGAGGGCGACGTCGTGCGCCGACCACAGGGCCATGTCGCACGGGACGGACACCAGCGCGACCCCGCCCGGCTTCAGCACCCGCGTGATCTCGGCCGCCGCCCGCGCGTCCTCCTCGATGTGCTCAAGCACGTCCAGGGCCAGCGCGAGGTCGTACTCGCGCGGCGGGAGCGGCAGATAGCGCGCGTCGCCCACGTACGCCTCCACGCCGTGCGCGCGCGCCAGCGCGACGGCGTCCGGGCTCAGGTCGATCGCGGTGGCCTGCCAGCCGTGCTCGGCGAGGACCCGCGAACCCGTACCGGCCGCCGCCCCGATGTCGACGGCGTTCCCCGGCACGCTGAACCGCAGCAGTTCCGCGGACAGGATCTCGCGGCGCTCGCGGTACCACCAGTTGTCGTTCTCGATGCGCGCGATCCGCTGGAGCTCGATGGTGTCCACATGACAAGCCGACGGCATGGGCGGCGGAGCGTTCCACCGACGCCGCCGTCCGGCGGCGGATCGTTGACCGGCGTTTGACCCGGCCCCGACGTCAGCGCTTCCTGCGCCTGCGGCGGCGCCGGGTCAGCAGCCGGAACGCCACCAGCAGCCCGACCAGCCCGCCGACCGCCGGGACGGCCCGCTTGGCGACCGACGGCCCGGCGACCTCCAGCAGGTCGATCGCGTCGTCCTCCCGCGCGACCCGCAGCGGCCGCTCCCGCTTCGCCGCGGGCGCGGCGGCGGTCTGCGGCTCGGCCGGGGCCTCCGGCGCGCTGGAAGCCTCGGACGCCTCGGGAGCCGCGGGCGCGGCGGCGCTCTCCGGCGTGATCTCCGTGACGGAGGCGCCGGCCCCGGTCTCGGCCTCCGCCGCTCCGGCCGCGCCCTCGGCCCCGGCGCCGGACGAGTCCGTGCCGGACGAGTCCGTGCCGGACGACTCCAGCTCCTCCTCCAGCGCCTTGGCGAACCGGGAAATGATCTTGGAGCCGACCTCGGACAGGATGTTGCGCCCGAACTGCGCAGGACGTCCCGTCACGTTCAGCTTGGTGTGCACGGTCACGCGGGTCGTGCCGCCCTCGTCGATCAGCTTCGCCTGGACGGTCGCGGCAGCCGTCCCCGAGCCGCGGGCCTCCTTCGCGGACGCCTCCATCGTCACCGTGCGGGACGACTCGTCGGCCGACACGATGCGCGCGGAGCCGCGGTAGGTGATGGTCATCGCGCCGACCTTCACCTTCATCCGGCCCTTGAACTCCTCGCCCTCGACCGAGTCGAGGGTCGCGCCGGGCATGCACGCGGCGACGCGCTCCACGTCGAGCAGCACCGACCATGCCTGATCCACCGGTACGGGGACGGTGAAATCGTGGTCGAGTTCCATGATCAATGTCCTTATCGTCCGGAGACCTTGCCCGCGACCTTACGGCGGGCGCCCGTTCCGTCGCCAGAGGGGCCCCGCCGGTCCCGGCCCGGGACCTGCGATGCTACCCGCCCGCTACCCGGCGGGCGGGGGGTCCATGCGGCCGGGTCCCCGCACCCGGGGACCCGGCCGCACGGACCTGGGCCGGTCCTGCCTCGACAGGCCGGCCGGCGTCAGGCGCCGGTCGCCGCGCTCAACGCGCGGGCGGTGAGCACCGTCGCCAGGTGGGCGCGGTACTCCGACGACCCGTGCAGGTCGGCCGGCGGCTCGGTGCCCGCGGCGGCCTGCGCCGCCGCGGTGCGATACACGTCCTCCGACGCGGGCCGCCCGCTGACGGCCGTCTCCACCGCGCTCGCCCTGACGGGCGCCGGGCCCATGTTGGTGAGCGCGACGCGCGCCTCCTCGACCCCGTCGCCGTTGCGGCGGACGGCGCAGGCGACGCCCACGATCGCCCACGCCTGGGCCGTCCGGTGGAACTTCTCGTAGTGCACGCCCCAGCCGGACCCCAGCTTCGGCACCCGCACGCCCACGAGCAGCTCGTCCGGTTCCATCGCGGACGTCATCCAGTCGACGAAGAAGTCCGCGGCCGGGATCTCCCGCTCGCCGCGCACGGAGCGGACGAGGAACACCGCGTCCAGCGCCAGCGCGACGGCCGGGAGGTCGCCCGCCGGGTCGGCGTGCGCCATCGACCCGCCGAACGTGCCCCGGTGCCGGACGGCCGGGTCGGCGACCGTCTCGGTCGCCCGCGCGATCAGCGGGAGGTGCTCGCGCACCAGCGGGTCGCGGATCACCTCGTGGTGCGTGGCCATCGCGCCGATGACGAGCGCGTCGCCCTCGTCCCGGATCTCGCGCAGCGCGCCGATCCGGCCGACGTCGATGAGCGCGTCGGGGTAGGCGAGCCGCATCCGCAGCAGCGGCATCAGGCTCTGCCCGCCGGCGAGGATCTTCGCGTCCTCGCCCGCGTCGGACAGCGCCCGGACGGCGTCGTCCACCGAGGCGGGCCGCGTGTAGTCGAACGTCGCGGGGATCACTGGTCACCTCCGGCCGAGCCGAGTCCGCCGCCGGCGCCGGGTTCGGCGGCCCGCGGTCTCGCTTCTCCGCGCAGCGCGCGCCAGACGCGTTCCGGCGTGCAGGGCATCTGCACGTCGTTCACGCCGTGCGGGCGCAGCGCGTCCACGATCGCGTTGACGACCGCGGGGGTCGAGGCGATGGTGCCGGCCTCGCCGACGCCCTTCACGCCCAGCGGGTTGGACGTCGCGGGCGTCTCGGTGCGGTCGGTCGTGAACGCGGGCAGGTCCGCGGCCGACGGGATGAGGTAGTCGGCCATCGTGGTCGTGGTCAGGTTGCCCTCCGTGTCGTACACGGCCTCCTCGTACAGGGCCTGCGCGATGCCCTGCGCCAGGCCGCCGTGCACCTGGCCCTCCACGATGAGCGGGTTCACGACGGTGCCGACGTCGTCCACGGCCACGTACTTGCGGATCTTCACCATCCCGGTCTCTGTGTCGACCTCGGTCGCGCACAGGTGCGTGCCATGGGGGAAGGAGAAGTTCTCAGGGTCGAACGTGGCGTCGGAGTCCAGCGAGGGTTCGATTCCCTCCGGCAGGTCGTGCGCCGCGAAGGCGGCCAGCGCGACCTCCTGGAGCGTCTTGCCCTCCTCCTGGACGCCGCGGACGCTGAACCGCCCGCCGCTGAAGTCGAGGTCCTGCTCGGACGCCTCCAGCAGATGCGCCGCGACCTTCCGCGCCTTGTCGACGACCTTCTCGCAGGCCGAGTACAGGGCGACCCCGCCGACGGCGAGGGAACGCGAACCGTACGTGTCCATGCCCTTGGGCGAGATCGCCGTGTCGCCGTGCAGGACCTTCACGTCCTCCCACGGGACACCGAGCCGGTCGGCGGCGATCTGCGCCCACGCCGTCGCATGGCCCTGGCCGTGCGGAGACGACCCGGTGACCACTTCGACCTTGCCGGACGGCAGTACGCGCACGGAGGCGTGCTCCCAGCCGCCCGCGCCATAGGACAGCGAGCCCAGCACCCGCGACGGAGCCAGACCGCACATCTCGGTGAACGTGGACACCCCGATGCCCAGCTGCACCGGATCCTGCCGTTCACGGCGGTCGGCCTGCTCGGCGCGGAGCTTGTCGTACTCGAACAGCTCCAGCGCCTTGTCCGTCGCAGCCTCGTAGTTACCTGTGTCGTAGGTGAGGCCGGCGATCGTCTCGTACGGGAACTCCTCGTGCGCGATCCAGTTGCGGCGCCGTACCTCGATGGGGTCGATGCCAAGTTCGGCGGCCAATTCGTCCATCAGCCGTTCAATGGCGAACGTGGCCTCCGGACGGCCTGCCCCCCGGTACGCGTCCGTGGGCGTCTTCGTTGTGAAGACCCCCGTGCACGTGAACGAGAGGGCGTCCATCTTGTAGATGCCGTTGAACATGAACGCGCCCAGCAGCGGGATGCCCGGCGTGACGAGCATGAGGTACGCGCCCATGTCGGCGAGGAGGTTCACCTTCAGGCCGCGGATCCGCCCGTCGCGCTCGGCGGCGAGCGTGAGCCGCTGGATCTGGTCCCGCCCGTGGTGGACGGTCATGTTGCCCTCGCTGCGCGACTCCGTCCACTTGACCGGGCGGCCGAGCCTGCGGGCGATCAGCAGCGCGAGGACCTCCTCCCCGTACACCTGCAGCTTGGACCCGAACCCGCCGCCCACGTCCGGTGCGACGACCCGGAGGTGGTGCTCGGGGATTCCGGTGACGGTGGCCAGCATCAGCCGCAGGATGTGCGGGATCTGCGTGGCCGAGTACAGCGTGTAGTCCTCGTCCTCCGGGACGCACAGAACCGAGCGCGGCTCCATGGCCGTGGGGATGAGCCTCTGCTGGATGTACTCGCGTTCGATGACGACGGGGGCGTCCCTCATCGCGGCGTCCAGATCACCGTTCTCGAACACCCACGTGTAGGACTTGTTCGTCCCAAGGTCCTCGTGGACCAGGTCGGCGTCGTCGGCCAGGGCGGCGTCCATGTCGACCACGGCCGGCAGCGGCTCGTAATCGATGTCGATCTCTTCCAGCGCGTCCACGGCCGCGTACTTGTCGCGGGCCACGACGCACGCCACGGGCTCACCGACGTACCGGACCTCGTTCACCGCCATCGGCGGGTGCTCGGGGTGCTTCATGTCCTCGGTGACGACCCAGGCGCAGGGCAGGGAGCCCTGCTCCTCGGCGAGGTCCGCACCGCTGAACACGGCGACGACCCCGGGACGGCCCTTGGCCTGCGACGTGTCGACGCGGGTGATCCTCGCGTGCGCGTGGGGGCTCCGCACGAACGCCATGTGCAGCGTCCCCGCGGGCGTCATGTTGTCGGTCCACCGGGTGCGTCCGGTGATGAGCCGGGCGTCCTCCGACCGCTTGCGCGGGGAGCCGACCTCCTGCGTGGTCACGGCGTCGCCCTCCTGGACGGTCACGGCGTCACCTCCTGCTCTGCGGGGTCGCGCATCTCGCCGGCGGCGCGCCGGACGGCCTTGACGATGTTCTGGTAGCCCGTGCACCGGCACAGGTTCCCCTCCAGCCCGTCCCTGACCTCGTCCTCGGACGGGTCGGCGTTCTCCCGCAGCAGGTCGAGAGACGCCATGATCATGCCGGGCGTGCAGTAGCCGCACTGGAGCGCGTGCTCCTCGTGGAAGGCCCGCTGCATCGGATGGGGCGTGCCGTCGATGCCGAGGCCCTCGACGGTCGTCACGTCGCTGCCGTCCGCCTGGACGGCGAGAACGGAGCAGCTCTTCACGCTCATCCCGTCCATCAGGACGGTGCAGGCTCCGCAGTTGCTGGTGTCGCATCCGACCGGGGTGCCGACCTTCCCCAGTCGTTCGCGCAGGTAGTGGACCAGAAGGAGGCGCGGCTCGACATCGTCTTCGTACGTCGCGCCATCGACCTCGACACGGATACGTGGCATGCGTTTCTCCCAGGGACGTCTCGGGGTGGACTCGGGAAGAGACATCCCCCGGGTGGGGCGCGCTGGTCTGGCCACGTCATCGGGGCCCACCTCCGTGGAAGGCGACCATATGAACCTATGCCGCGGTTGAATTGCGTACTAGCCCCCGGCGTCGGTTATTTACCACCGTCTGAGCGAACGATGGCCGCATTTGCACGCGATGCAGCACCGGCCGCGTCCCGGGCCCGACGATGCCGTCGTCGGCGGGCGTCGCGGGCCGCTTTACCGCCTACCCGTCACGGACCGGCATCGAGCAGGCGAGAACCGGAGATTCCGGGGTAGGTGCGGCGTATGTTCATCTTCTCGTCCCGACTGGGGTGCCTGGGGTCGCTGGCGGTGACCCTCGTCCTCACCTGGATCGCGTACCTGGTCCTCAGCCGCTGAGGCCGCAGGCGTCGCGGATCCGCTCGGCGGCCTCGGCGAAGCGGAGGGCCTCGTCGTCCGACATCTCCGCCTTGCCGTCCGAGGCGAGATCCTTGGCGCCGGACGCGATGACGGTGTCGACGTGCTCGGCGATCTCGTCGTCCTCCAGGCCGGGGCGGACCTTGCGCAGGGCTTCCAGAACCTGCTCCGCGCTGGGGTCCGCCGTGGCCGAGAGGGCCGACGAGATCTTCGCGCAGTCGGCCCTGCGCTCCTCTTCACCGTCCGAGCAGCCGGGCAGCACCAGGCAGAGCCCCAGCGAGACGGCGATCCCTATCCCGGCGTGTGCGCGTTCCACGCGGACGATGGTGCCACGCGCTCGGCGCCGGGGAGTGACCGGGCGGATTCCGGGTGGACTCCCGGTGTGCGGCTTGACAACCCTCGGTCACCGAGTGTCTGCTTGTACGCATGCCAGCGCGAGTCCTCCTCGACAGCCCCGTGGCCCTCGGCCGCGTGGCCAGCGCGCTGTGTCCTTCGTGTTGTCGCTGAACCTCGCCCCTGCCAGCCGACACACATACCCGAAGGACCTTTTCCGTGGTTCCCGATCTCACCATGCGCGGCCAGGAAGATCCGCACGGCCGCGCGATCACCGCGCACCCGCCCACGGTCGGGCAGCTCGCCGCCCTCGTCCGGGAAGTCGCCGGACGTCCCGCCGAGTGGTGGCGGCTCGTCGGATTCGACGCCGACCGGCCGGTCCACGTCCGGCTCGACGACCGGGTGTGGCTCACGACCTGGCCGCCCGGCCACGGCGGGCCCGTCCGCGGGCGGGTCAGCACGCTGCTCGCGGGGGAGCTGGCGGAGGTGGTGATCGCCGAGTCCGGGGTGACCGAGCGGCCGCTGCGCGCCAACCGCGTCCGGGTGCATGGCACGGCGGCGGACGGCGAGTCGCCGAACGCGCTGACCAACCCCGGCCCGGCATTCGCGGTCAGCCTGCACGCCGGGGGGCCCGGGCCTGCGTGGGCCGCGCCGGGTCAGGTCTCCGACAGGTAGGGCGACGCGGCCTCGCGGCCGACCAGGGGGAGCAGCACGAAGTAGGTGAGGGACGGCAGCAGCGACGGCAGCTCGTCCGTCTCGCCCGTCTCCGTCTGGACGTGTATCGCGCTGTAGATGCCGCCCACGATCGCGTCGACCACCGCGACCGGGACGGGCGGCAGGGACGGCGCCGCGAAGAACGCGCGGAACCGGGTGAGGTTGTCGATGCGCGCCTGCCGGACCCGCGGGCCCGCGGCGTTCACCTCGACCAGCGAGGCCCGCGCGAACCGGGGCTCGCGGGCGAGGACGGCGAGCATGGTGCGCAGCGCGGCGTGGATGCCGTCCGGCCAGGTCGGCGCGGCCTCGTAGACCTCCGTCATGCGGGCGAGCAGGATGTCCATCCCGCGCCAGTAGGCGGCGAGGAAGCAGTCGTCGAGGTCGGTGAAGTGCGCGTAGAAGGTCTTCTTCGTGACGCCCGCGGCCTCCGTCACCCGGCCGATCGTCGTGTGGGCGAACCCGCGGTCCGACACGACCTGGACGAACGCGTCGATCAGCCGCTCGCGCTGGATGCCGGCGACGGTCTCCGGGGACAGGCCGTGCCGGCCGGGCTTGATGGCGCGGCCGGGGTCCAGCGCGGAGCGGGAGCCGGGCAGCACGTCGGTGCCGCTCGTCTCGGGCGTGCCGGGCTGACCTGACATCCTGACCTCGCTCTGATCCCCTGCCCTCGAGGTCAGGTTACTGCCCGGTCGCGGCGGCCGGGGACGGCAGGGTCAGCGCAGGTGGCGGCGGCGCGAGCGGGTCAGGACGCGGACGATCCCGACGAGGCCGAGCCCGATCAGCACCACCGGCGCCATGACCTCGGGCGCCAGCACCCGCTCGTCGGACAGGCCCTCCGCCAGGAAAAGACCCGCGAGGACGAGGAAGAACAGCCCGGTGACGGGGCCCGCGGGGTCGAACCGGTGCCGCGGCCGCCCTGTGGTGCCCGTCCCTGTGGTGCCCGTCCCGGTGGCGCCCGTCCCGGTCATGCCGCTCTCCGTTCCGCGCCGCTCAGCCACGGCGCACGTCCACGTCGCCGATCTTCCCGCGGATCCGCAGGACGATCACCGGCGGGTCGTCACCCGGTCTCGCCTCGGGCTCCATGACCTCGGTGCTGCGGACGTTCGGGCCGCTGGTCGTCCTGCTGCCGACGCGGAGGTCGCCGAGGGTGATCCTGGCGTCCACCATCACGCGCGCGGCGGGCGGCACCATGACCTCCAGCCCGCCGAGCATGACCTCGGCGGTGATCGTGACGCGCTGCCCGGCGGCGACCGGCAGGGAGGTCAGGTCGAGCGTCCCCGACCCGACGCCGACCTTGTACTCCTGGCCGGTCTGCGCGGCGTCCACGGGGCGCCACTCCACGTCGCCGTACTCGGCGTTGCGCGGCAACTCGCCCGTGGCGGCCGTGGTCAGCATGGCGAGCGTCAGCACGGTGCCCGCGGTGGCGAGCCCCCGCGTCCGGAACCAGCCGCCGAGGACGAGGCCGCACCCGATGACCGCGAGCGCGGGCGCCATGACGATCAGCCAGGACCCCGGGGCGGCGTAGGACTGCGCGACCGGGATCATCGCCGCGCCGGCCGCCATGGCGGCCAGCAGCGTGATCGTCGCGGCGGGCGACTTCGCGCAGCCCTCGTGCTTCGCGGGCGCCTTCCCGGCCGGCTCGGCCTCCTCCGCGTAGAGCGCCTCGTCCCGGGCGGCCGCGTGCGCGGCGCCGTAGGCGGCGAGGTCGATCATGCCTTCGGGGAGTCCGTCGCGGCCCGCCCAGGACGGGGCGTCCTCCCGCTCTTCCGCGGTGTCCTTGTACAGGGAGACGCTGCCGACGGTGACGTCCTCGGACCGGGTCCACTCGGCGGACGGCTCGGGCCGATGCCCGGAGAGCCGCTCGGGGACCGCCCGCGCTGCGGCCACCAGGTCCACGCCGCGCGAGTGCGCGACGAGCAGGACCAGCCCGAACACCACCATGACGGCGATCGCGTCGGTGGGCGCGCCGCCGACGATGCTGAACGCGACGCCCGCGCCCAGCAGCGCGCCGAGGACGGTCAGCACGGCCGCGGCGTCGAACCAGCGCTTGAAGAACTGCTCCGCGAGCGACGACTCCGCCGGGCTCGCGGGCATCAGCAGCGCCGCCACGATGTAGAGGAAGATGCCCTGCCCGTGCGCGAGGACCAGGACCGCGAACCCCACGCGGAAGACGACGGGATCGATGCCGGTGTAGCGGCCGAGTCCGGTGCACACGCCGGCGAGCACGCGGCGGTCGCCGTCGCGCGCCAGCCGGGTGTACCCCGCGCCGCCGTGCCTGACGCCGCCGCCGTTCCTGCCGTCCCGATCCTCGCTCATGCCACCATCGTGGCCCGCCGCGTCCGCGCACGGTATCCGGGACGCCCCTGATCCGACCCTGAGGTGGACCTCGGGTGAGGCCCTGATGCGATCCGCGCCCCTCACGTGTGACGATCGAAGCGTGTGACGATCGGAGTCGCCGATCGAAGGCTCGGCGGAACCTCGGAAGGGACGGCGGTGACCGAACAGACGGCCGGGACGCCCGGCGCGGCGCCCGGGCAGCCGGACGCGCCGCCGTCCGCGCCTCCCGGGCGCCTGGAGGGTGACGCGGGCGCGACACGCGCGGCGCCGCGGCTCGGGCGCACCGCCGAGGGCAGGCTCATCGCCGGCGTGTGCCGCGGCCTGGCCGGGCACCTCGGCGTGGACGTCCTCGTCGTCCGCGTGGCGTTCGTGCTGCTGACGATGGCGAGCGGGCTGGGGATCGCCGCGTACGCCGCGTTCTGGATCCTGGTGCCCGCACCCGGCAAGGACGAGCGGGCGGCCGGCCGCAGGCGCGGCCGGGACTGGGGCCAGCTGCTCGCCTACGTGGCGGTCACATTGGGTCTCGCGGCGCTGCCCTGGGGCGCGGCGGGGGTCGTCCAGTGGGCGCTGTGGCCGTTCGCCATAGGCGGCATCGGCGCCGCGATCCTGTGGCAGCAGGCCGACCGCGACCAGCGGCAGCGCTGGACGCTGCCGCTGCGGGAGCGGTGGCTGCGCAGCCTGCTCGGCCTGCTGCTGGTCGTCGGCGGCGTCGGCGGCGTCCTGGTGCAGAACGTCGAGGCCGCGCAGGCGGGGTCCGTCATCATCGCGATGCTGATCATCCTCAGCGGCGTCGCGGTGATCGTGACGCCGTGGGTGGTGCGGCTCTGGCAGGACCTGGACGCCGAGCGGCACGAGCGGATCCGGTCCCAGGAGCGCGCCGAGCTGGCCGCGCACATCCACGACTCGGTGCTGCACACGCTGACCCTCATCCAGCGGAACGCGGCCGACGCCCGCGAGGTGCAGCGGCTCGCGCGGTCCCAGGAGCGGACGCTGCGGACGTGGCTCTACCAGCCGCGCGCCGACCCCGACCAGACGTTCGCCGCCGCGATCCGGGAGACGGCGGGCGAGGTCGAGGACGACCACGGTGTGCCGATCGAGATCGTCTGCGTGGGGGACACGCCCCTGGACGAGGGCCTCCGCGCGGCGCTGCAGGCCGCGCGGGAGGCCATGGTGAACGCCGCCAAGTACGCGGGGGCCCCGGTCGTGTCGGTGTACGCCGAGGTGGAGGGCGACGAGGTGGCCATCTTCGTCCGCGACCGCGGCGAGGGATTCGACCTCGACCAGGTCCCGGAGGACAGGATGGGCGTCCGGGAGTCCATCATCGGACGTATGGAGCGCAACGGCGGCAAGGCCACCGTCCGCACGGAGCCGGGCGAGGGTACCGAGGTGCGATTGGAGATCAAGAAATCATGAGCGAAGCGAACCGGGGGGTGCGGGGGGTCGTCCCCCCGCGGAGGAGCGGACGTGAGTGAGCCGCTGAAGAGGGTCGTGCTGGTCGACGACCACCAGATGTTCCGGACCGGGGTCAAGGCCGAGCTCGGCGGCGCGGTCGAGATCGTCGGGGAGGCCGGCGACGTCGACGAGGCGATCTCGGTGATCCGCGCGACGCGGCCGGACGTGGTGCTGCTGGACGTGCACCTACCCGGCGGCGGGGGCATCGAGGTGCTGCGGCGGCTGCACGGCGCCGTCCCGTCGAAGTTCCTCGCGCTGTCGGTGTCGGACGCGGCGGAGGACGTGATCGGCGTCGTCCGGGGCGGGGCGCGCGGCTACGTCACCAAGACGATCTCGGGCCCGGAGCTGACGGACGCGATCGGCCGGGTGGCGGAGGGCGACGCGGTGTTCTCGCCGCGCCTCGCCGGTTTCGTCCTGGACGCGTTCGCCGCGACCGACGCGCCCAGCGTCGACCCCGAGCTGGACCAGATCACCCAGCGGGAGCGTGACGTGCTGCGCCTCATCGCCCGCGGCTACGCGTACAAGGAGATCGCCAAGGAGCTGTTCATCTCCGTCAAGACGGTCGAGACGCACGTGAGCAGTGTCCTGCGGAAGCTGCAACTCTCCAACCGGCACGAACTCTCCCGCTGGGCCGCCGCCCGCCGCCTCGTGTGACACCAGGCCCCGTCCGGGCGCTGTCTCGGTATGACTCATCCTCCCCCCGCGCCCGGACAGCCGGGCGCCTACCCGCGGGTCTCCCATCCGCCCC
>NZ_SMKB01000101.1:0-25212 GCF_004348575.1 Actinomadura sp. 7K534 | reverse complement strand
GTCAGTGAGGTGGCGATGGCGTCGTCGATGACGCCGGCCGCGTGGATGACCGCGGTGAGGGGGTGGTCTTCGGGGATGTTCGCGAGGAGCCGGGTGAGCTGCTCGCCGTCGGCGGCGTCGCACGCGGTGATGGTGACGTGGGCGCCGAGTTCTTCTAGGTGACGGTGGAGTCCCTGGGCTTCGGGGGCGTTGGGGCCGCTGCGGCTGGCCAGGATCAGGTGCGTGACGCCGTGGACGGTGACCAGGTGCTCGGCGACCAGTCGGCCCAGAGTGCCCGTACCGCCCGTGACCAGGACCGTGCCGCCAGGGGCGAACGCAGCGGCCGGGTCGCCCTGCGCGGAGGCGTCCGGCGCGAGCGCGGCCAACCGGGTCAGGCGCGGGACGTGCAGGGACGGGCCGCGGACGGCTAGCTGAGGTTCGTCCTGGCTGAGGGCTGTCCCGATCGCCGCGGGGAGCGTCTGGAAGCTCGCAGCCTGCCGGTCGATGTCGATGAGCGTGATGCGTCCGGGATGCTCGGCCTGGACGCTCCGGACCAGACCCCACACCGGTGCCTGGGAAGGATCCACGGTCGCCGGCTCTGTGCCTGTGCCTGTGGCCGTGTCGATGCACGCGTTGGTCAGGAGCACCAGGTGGCTTTCGCTGAGGCGATCGTCGGCGAGGTACCGCTGGATCAGCCGGAGCATCTGCTGAGCAGCGGAGTGAGCGCGAGAGACGACGTCTTTGCCGCCATCATCATCGGGACAGGGGGCGACGACGACCGAGGGCCGGGTGGGAAGCTCCGCGACCTGCTCCAGATCGTCGTATGCCTGGGCGCCGGTGCCGAGGAGGGCGGTTGCGAGCTCGGAATCGTGCGCGGTCAGTACCGCATAGGGCTCATCGGTTGCGCCGGCGCTCGGTGGGGCGGCCGGCCAGGTGAGCGCGTACAGATGCCTGCGCTGAGCCATCCCGGCTGGCAGGTCGGAGACGACGGGACGCAGGGTGAGGGCGTCAACGGTGATGACGGGCCGACCGGCGGTATCCGCGGCTGAGAGGGAGAATCGGCCCCCCGATCCGTTGCCGCTCCCTTCCTCGGCGATGGGGGTGATGGCGACGCGGAGTGCCGTTGCGTTGGCGGCGTGAAGGGTGACGCCGTTCCAGATGAACGGGAGCTGAGCCTCGCCGTCCCCGGACTCGGTGGACAGGACGGCGGGATGAAGCGCGGCGTCCAGAAGAGCGGGGTGGAGGGCATAGCCGGTGGAAGCTTCGGGATCGGGGAGCTTGATCTCGGCGTAGACCCCGGTGGAGGTGGTCCAGGCGGCTCGGACGCCTTGGAAAAGGGGTCCATAGATCAGGCCCAAGTCGTCCAACCGCTGGTAGAGCTCGTCGGTCGGAACCGGCTCGGCGTCGGGCGGGGGCCATGCCGAGAGGTCGCGTGCGTCGGATGCCGCCGCAGGAGTGAGAGTCCCGGTGGCGTGGCAGGTCCAGGCATCGGCGTTGCCGGCGCGCGAGTGGATGGTCAGAGTTCGGTGACCGTTGTCGTCGGGTTCGTCGACGGTGATCTGAAGCTGGATGGGCGTCGTGAGGACCAGGGGGGCGTGGAGACTCAGCTCCTCGATGTGGGGTGTTCCGGTGTGGTCGCCTGCGTGGATGGCGAGTTCGAGGTAGGCGGTGCCGGGGAGGACGGGTGTGTCGTTGACGGCGTGGTCGGCGAGCCAGGGATGGGTGTCCAGGGACAACCGTCCGCTGAACACGGTGGTCTGCCTGTCGACCAAGGTGACGCACGCCCCCAGCAGGGGGTGCCCAGGCGAGTCGAGCCCGACGGACGAGGCATCTCCCGCGGCCCCGAGTGAAACCTGCGGCCAGTACCGCTTCCTCTGGAACGGATAGGTGGGCAGCGCCGGCAGCGAGGCCGGTCGCGTGCTGCCCAGGCTCTTCAGGATGCGGGTCCAGTCGGTGGTGAAGCCTTGGGTGTGGAGGGTGGCGAGGTTGGTGAGGAGTTGGGTCCAGGTGCCGTTGTCGCGGTGGAGTGTGCCGGTGGTGAGGATGGGTTGGTCTTGGATGCCGGTGGTGAGGGTGGGGTGGGGGCTGGTTTCGATGTAGGTGGTGTGGCCGTTGGTGGTGAGGTGGGTGATGGTGGGGTGGAAGTGGACGGTGTTGCGGATGTTGTCGTACCAGTAGCTGCTGTTGAGTTCGGTGCCGTTGATGGGTTGCCCGGTGACGGTGGAGTACATGGCCGTGGTGGTGGGTTGTGGGGTGATGCCGGTGGCGGCGGTGGTGATGTGGTCGGCGATGGTGTCGATGGCGGGGCTGTGTGAGGCGTAGTCCACCTCGATGCGGCGGGTTTTGATCTGCCGTTGTTCGCAGTCGTCGAGCAGCCGGCTGATGGCATCGTCGGGTCCGGCGACGATGGTGGTGGCGGGCCCATTCACGGCAGCGATGGTGATGGTTTCGGGCAGCAGGTCGTCCAAATTGCCCGGGGTGGCGTGGATGGCGGCCATGGTGCCGGTCCCGGCCAGTGCGGTCAGGGCTTTGCTGCGTAGTGCGACGAGTTGGGCGGCGTCGTTGAGGGTGAGGGCGCCGGCAGAGTAGGCGGCGGCGATCTCCCCTTGGGAGTGGCCGATGACGGCGTCGGGTTCGATCCCGAGGGATTGCCAGAGGTGGGCTAGGCCGGTCATGACGGCGAACAGGGCGGGTTGGACGATGTCGACCCGGTCCAGGGCCGCGGCGTCGGGGGTGGTGAGGATGTCGGTGAGGGACCAGTCCACGTGTGGGGCGAGGGCTTGTTCGCACGCTTGGATGTGGTCGCGGAAGATGGGGCTGGTGGTCATCAGGTCGGCGCCCATTCCGGGCCACTGTGATCCCTGGCCGGGGAACACGAACACAGTCTTGCCGCCCGCATCTGTGGAGGCGTGATCAGCGACCACGGCCGGGTGCGGCTCACCCGCCGCCAAAGCTTCCAGCCCCTCCCGCAACCCGGCCTCGTCGCCGATGATGACGGCGCGGTGGTCCAGGGTGGAGCGGGTGGTGGCCAGAGCCCACGCCACCTCACCGGCATCAAGGTCGGGGTGAGCGTCCAGGTGCTCGGCCAGGCGCCGCGCCTGCGCGGCGAGCCCCGCCTCGGTCTTGGCCGACAGCAACCACGGCACCGCCCCGGATCGCTCACCTGCCGGGGACCTTTGCCGGTCCACGTCGGCATCCGGGGAAACGGCCTGCTCGACGACCACATGGGCGTTGGTTCCGCTGATACCGAAGGAGGAGATCCCCGCGCGCCGCGGCCTTCCGGTCTCCGGCCACTCGACCTGCTCGGTGAGCAGGCGCACCGTCCCGGCCGACCAGTCGACGTGCGGGGTCGGCTCGTCGACGTGCAGCGTCCGCGGCAGGACCCCATGCCGCATCGCCTCGACCATCTTGATCAGGCTCGCCACGCCCGCCGCGGCCTGCGTATGCCCGATGTTCGACTTGACCGACCCGAGCCACAGCGGCCGGTCGCCGGGGCGCTGCCGTCCGTAGGCGGCAATGAGCGCCTGTGCCTCGATCGGGTCGCCCAGCGTCGTGCCGGTCCCGTGCGCCTCGACCGCGTCGACGTCCCCCGGCACGAGACCGGCACCGGCCAGGGCCTGCTCGATCACCCGACGCTGGGACGGCCCGTTCGGCGCGGTCAGGCCGTTGCTCGCGCCGTCCTGGTTGACCGCCGAGCCACGTATCACCGCCAGCACCGGATGGCCGTTGCGCCGCGCGTCCGACAGCCTCTCCACCAGCACGAGGCCGGCGCCCTCGCCCCAGCCGGTGCCGTCGGCCGCCGCCGCGAACGCCTTGCACCGGCCGTCGGGAGCCAGGCCCCGCTGCCGGGAGAACTCGGTGAACAGCCCCGGGGCCGACAGGACCGTCGCCCCGCCGGCCAGCGCCAGGGAGCACTCGCCGCGCCGCAGGGACTGGCAGGCCAGGTGCAGCGCCACCAGCGAGGACGAGCAGGCCGTGTCGATCGTGAGCGCGGGCCCCTCCAGCCCGAACACGTAGGAGAGGCGGCCCGACGCCACGCTCGGTGTGACACCCGTGGAGAGATAGCCCTCGATGTCCTCCCCGGCCTCCGACAGATGCGGCCCGTACTCCTGGTAGGTCGCGCCGACGAACACGCCGGTCCGGCTGCCCCGCAGGGACACCGGGGCCATCCCGGCGCGCTCGAACGCCTCCCAGGCCGTCTCCAGCAGCAGGCGCTGCTGGGGGTCCATGGCCAGCGCCTCACGCGGGGAGATCCCGAACAGGTCGGCGTCGAAGCAGGGCGCCTCGCCGACGAAGCCGCCCTCCCGGACGTAGGAGGTACCGGGAACATCGGGATCCTGGTGGTAGATCCGTTCGAGGTCCCAGCCCCGGTCGGCCGGGAACGCGGTGACGGCGTCCCGGCCTTCGGCCAGCAGGCTCCACAGCCCCTCCGGGGAGGAGGCGCCTCCGGGGAAGCGGCACGCCATGCTCACGATGGCGATCGGCTCGCGGTCCCGGTCCTCCGCTTCGCGGAGGCGCTGCCGGGTGCTCTGGAGCTCGGCCGTCGCCCGCCGGAGATAGTCGCGGAACCTGTCGTCGTTCTCCATCGAGCACCAACCAATCTGGAGGGGGTCGCGATCCGGGCGTCCGCGTCAGGCCTGTCCGAGCTCTCTGTCCAGGACGGCGAACAGCTCGCTGTCGGTGACCGCTTCGAGGTCGGCGGCGGGCTCGGCCGGGGGCCCGGAGCGGCCGGAGTCCCGCCACGCGCGCAGCAGCGTCTCCAGCCTCACCGTGACCGCGGCGGGGTCGTCGTCGCCGTCCGCGAGCGCCGCCAGCGTCGTCTCCAACCGGTCGATCTCCGCCAGCGCGGCGCCGACCCCGTCGCCGCGCCCCAGGTCGAGCAGTTCGAGGAGATGGTCGGCGACCGCCCGCGGCGAGGGATGGTCATAGACCAGGGTCACCGGCAGCCGCAGCCCGGTCTCGGCGTTGAGCGCGTTGCGCAGTTCCACCGCGGCCAGCGAGGTGAACCCGAGTTGCTGGAACGGCCGGTCCGGCGGGACCGCAGCCGTCCGGTCGTGCCCGAGCACCCGGGCCGCCTGCGCCCGCACGACCTCCTGCAGCACCGGGCCGCGCTCGGGGACGGGCAGGCGCGCCAGGCGCCGCGGCAGCGACGACCCGGTCGCGCGGCGCGCGGGGACCCGGACCAGGTCGCGCAGGACCGGCGGGAGCCCTCCGGCGACCGCCTGGCCGCGCAGCGCCGCGAAGTCCAGCCGGACCGGCAGAACCTGCGGCGCGTCGACCGCCAGCACCGCGTCCAGCAGCGCCAGGCCCTCCGCCGGGTCCAGCGGGCGGGTGCCGAGGCGGCGCAGCCGCCGCCGCCCGCCCTCGTCCAGGCGGTCCGCCATTCCGCCGGCCTCCGTCCACGGCCCCCAGGCCAGCGACCGCGCGGGCAGCCCGAGGGCCGTACGGAACCGGGCCAGCTGGTCGAGGAAGGTGTTGGCCGCCGCGTAGTTGGCCTGGCCGGGCCCGCCCAGGGACCCCGCCGCCGACGAGAACAGCACGAACGCCGTCAGGGCGGCGTCACGGGTCAGCACGTGCAGGTTCCAGGCCGCGTCCACCTTGGGCCGAAGCACCGCCTCCAACCGGTCGGGTGTGAGGGACGCGAGCACCCCGTCGTCCAAGACGCCTGCCGCGTGGACGACCCCGCGGAGCGGACGGTCGTCCGGAATGTCCGCCAGCACGGCGGCGAGTGCGCCGCGGTCGGCGGCGTCGCACGCGACCACGCTCACACGTGCGCCGCGGCCGGCGAGCTCGGCGCGGAGCGCGGTGGCGCCCGGGCTCTCCGCTCCCCGCCGGCTGAGCAGCACCAGGTTCCGGACGCCGTGCCCGGCCACCAGGTGCGCGGCCACCAGGGCGCCCAGTCCGCTCGTACCGCCGGTGATCAGCACCGTGCCGTCCGGATCCCACCGCATCCCGGGCCGGTCGGCGCCGGACACCGACGCGAGACGGGGCACCAGGACCACGTCGTCGCGGACGGCCACCTCGGGCTCGCCGGCCCGCCGCAGCGCCTCGGGCACGTCCGTGTAAGAGGCGGCCGCCGGATCCAGGTGCACCAGTGCGAACCGCCCGGGATTCTCCGCCTCGGCCGCCCGTACCAGCCCCTGCACCGCCGCCTGCGCCGGATCCGCGGTCTCTGCCACCCCGCGCGTGACGATCGCCAGCCGCGATGCCGCGAACCGCTCGTCCGACTGCCATGCTTGGAGGGCCTCCAGCACCTCGGCGGCCACCCTCCGGGCCGCCGACGGCACGTCCCCCGGGTGCGCTGGGCAGGGGAGCACGACCAGCTCCGGCGCCGGCGCCCCCCGGCCCAGCGCCTCTTCCAGCCGCGCGGATGCCGGGACGCCATCGGCCACCGGCACCAGCACGACCCGGTCACCGGAGGGATCCGGCGGCGCACCGGCCGGAGAACCGGGCAGCGGAACCCAGTCGAAGCGGAACAGCGAACCCGGCCCCGCGGCGCCCGGCCCCAGCCCTTCGACCGGCACGGGGCACGGCCGCACCGACCGGGCCGAGATGACCGGATCTCCGGCTTCGTCGGAGACCAGCAGTTCCACGGCACCGGGGTCCGCCGCGGGAACCAGCCGTACCCGTGCCACCCTGGCGCCTGCGGCGTGCAGCGCCACCTCGCTCCACACGGAGTCGAGCACGACCGGGGCATCGGGCCCGGTCGAGAGCCGCGTCACGTGCGTCGCCGCGTCAAGCAGCGCCGGGTGCACCCCGAAACGGTCGATGTCTGCCTGTACGCCCTCCGGCAGGGCCACCTCGGCGAACAGTTCCTCCCCGCGGCGCCAGGCCGCCCGCAGCCCCTGGAACACCGGCCCGTGGCCATAGCCCCGCGCCAGCAGGCGATCGTAGGCGTCGTCCACCTGGATCTCGGTCGCCCCGGCCGGGGGCCATGCCGTGTCCGGCTCCGGCGGCGGCGCGGGCGGTGACGGTGCGAGGACGCCGGCGGCGTTGCGCATCCAGGGCCGATCGTCCGCCGGGCCGTCGGGGCGGGAATGGACGGAGACCGGCCTGGCCCCGGACTCGTCGGCCCCGGCCACGACCACCCGCAGGTCGACGCCGCCCCGGTCGGGCAGGACGAGCGGGACGTCCTGGATCAGTTCCGCCAGTACGGCGCAGTCCACGAGTCCGCCGGCGTGCAGCGCCAGGTCCACCAGCGCGGACGGCGGCACCACCGCGGTGCCGAGGACTTCGTGCTCGGCCAGCCAGGGATGCGCCTCACGCGTGAGCCTGCCCGTGGCGACGACGCCGTCCGACTCCGGCAGCGCCACGACCGCGCCCAGCAGCGGATGGCCGGCCGGACCCAGCCCCATCGCCGCCGGGTCCTCACCGGGCTGCCGCTCGGGAAGCCAGTAGCGGCGGTGCTCGAACGCGTACGTGGGCAGGTCCACGCGGCGTGCCCGGTGCCCGTGGAAGACCGCCTCCCAGTCCAGCGGCACCCCGGACGCGTACAGCCGGCCGACGCCCGCCTGGAAGGCTCCCGCCTCGGGCCGGTCCCGCTGCTGCAGGGCGACCAGCAGCGCGTCTTCGGCTCTCACGCACTCCTGCGCCATGGCGGTCAGCACGCCGTCCGGCCCCACCTCGGCGAACCGGGTGACACCCGCGTCCTCCAGGCATCCGATCGCGTCGGCGAACCGGACCGCATGGCGGGCGTGCCGGACCCAGTAGTCCGCCGAGCCGAGTTCCTCGGCGGACGCGACGCCGCCGGTCAGGCACGACACGAGGGGAATGGACGGCGCGTGGCAAATGACGCCCTCGGCCACCTCGCGGAACTCCGCCAGCATCGGCTCCATCAGCGGTGAATGGAACGCGTGCGACACCGTCAGCCGGGAGGTCTTGGCGCCCTCGTCCTTCAAGCGGGAGGCGATCCGCTCCACCGCGTCCGCCGCCCCCGAGATCACCACCGAGGCCGGGCCGTTGACCGCCGCGATGCTCACCTCGTCGGTCAGCAGCGGCGCGACGCGGTCCTCCGCCGCCCGCACCGCCACCATCGCGCCGCCGGGCGGCAGCGCCTGCATGAGGCGCCCGCGGGCCGCCACCAGCCGCGCGGCGTCGGGCAGCGACCACACGCCCGCCACATGCGCCGCGACCAGCTCGCCGACGGAATGGCCCGCCACGTGGCCGGGCCGGACGCCCCACGACTCCACCAGCCGGAACAGCGCGACCTCGATCGCGAACAGCGCCGCCTGCGCGTAGGAGGTCTGGTGCAGCGCCGGGTCGTCCTGCCAGAGCACGTCCCGCAGCGGGCGGTCGAGGTAGGGGTCCAGCTCGGCGCAGGCGGCGTCGAACGCCGCCGCGAACGCGGTGGACGCCGCGTACATCTCGCGGCCCATGCCGGTGCGCTGGGCGCCCTGCCCCGAGAACAGGAACGCCAGCCGTCCCGTGCGCGCGGGCTCCAGCACCAGGTTGGGCGCGGTCTCGCCGCGCGCCGCGGCGGTCAGTCCGCGGAGCAGTTCGCCCGTGTCCGCGCCGACCACCACGGCGCGATGCTCCAGGGCCGCGCGCCCGGTCGCCGCCGAGAACGCCAGATCGACCGGCCGCGTCCCGGGACGGGCGCCGACGTGCTCGGCCAGCCGGGCCGCCTGGGCGCGCAGCGCCGCCGCGCCACCGGCCGACAGCGGCAGCGGCACCGGCCCGGTCCACGACGGAAGCGGGTCGGCGTTCCCGTCGGGGAGCTCTGCGGCGTCCGGCTCGGTGTCCGCGTCGGTCTCCGGCTCGGCCTCCTCCAGGATCACGTGGGCGTTGGTGCCGCTGATCCCGAAGGAGGAGACCCCGGCGCGGCGCGGACGGCCGGTCTCCGGCCACCGGATCTCCTCGGTCAGCAGCCGCACGGCGCCCGAGTCCCAGTCCACGTGCGGGGTGGGGGCGTCGACGTGCAGCGTCCGCGGCAGCCGGCCGTGCCGCATCGCCAGCACCATCTTGATCACCCCGGCGACGCCGGCGGCGGTGGCGGTGTGCCCGATGTTGGACTTGATCGAGCCCAGCCAGGCGGGCCGGTCCGGCGGCCGCTCCCGCCCGTAGACGGCCAGCAGCGCCTGCGCCTCGATCGGGTCGCCCAGGGTCGTGCCGGTGCCGTGCGCCTCCACCGCGTCGATGTCGCCCGGCGACAACCGCGCCCGGTCCAGGGCCAGGCGGATGACCCGCTCCTGGGCCGGCCCGTTCGGCGCGGTCAGCGCGCTGCTCGCCCCGTCCTGGTTGACGGCGCTGCCCCGCACGGTCGCCAGGACGGTGCGGCCGTTGCGGCGCGCGTCCGACAGCCGCTCCAGCAGCACCACGCCCACGCCCTCGCCCAGCCCGGTGCCGTCGGCCCGCGCGGCGAACGGCCTGCACCGGCCGTCGTGCGCCAGCCCGCGCTGCCGGGAGAACTCGATGAACAGGCCGGGAGTCGGCATGACCATGACCCCGCCGGCGAGGGCCAGCGAGCACTCGCCCTGCAGGAGCGACCGGCAGGCCAGGTGCAGCGCGACCAGCGACGAGGAGCACGCCGTGTCGATGGTGACCGCCGGGCCCTCCAGCCCGAACGTGTAGGCGACGCGTCCGGAGATGACGCTCCCGGTGTTGCCGGTGAGCGAGTAGTTCTCGTAGCTCGGCGGGATCTGCCGCTCGTTGGCGACGTATCCGGTGTGCGCGGCGCCGACGAAGACCCCGGTGGGACTCTCGCGCAGCCCCCGCGGGTCGATGCCGGCCCGCTCGAAGACCTGCCACGCGGCCTCCAGCATCTGGCGCTGCTGCGGATCCATCGCCATGGCCTCGCGCGGCGAGATGCCGAACAGGCCCGCGTCGAAGTCCATCGCGCCGTCGAGGAACGCCCCCGTCCGGACGTAGGAGGTGCCGGGCCTGCCGCCGGGCTCCGGATCGTGGACCTGATCCGCGTCCCAGCCGCGGTCCTCGGGAAAGCCGGAGAACGCGTCCTTCCCGGCTGCGAGCAGTTCCCACAGGTCCTCGGGCGACTGCACGCCCCCCGGATAGCGGCACGCCATCGCGACGACGGCTATCGGCTCCCGGGCCTTCGCCTCGGCGTCCTGGAGGCGCCGGCGCGTCGCCTGCAGGTCCATCGTGACCCGCTTCAGGTACCGGCGGAGCTTGTCTTCCGTGTTGGTCATCTGAGCCTGTCTCCGGACGAAGGCGACGGCGCCACCGGACCGATCCGAAGGATCGCGGTGGCGGTCACCTGCGGAACACGCACATCCCACGCGATGCGTGTGTCCTATGTTCCGGAGCCGGCTAAAGCCGGGCTAAGCCTCGCCTTGGACCCGTGCGAGCGCCGGACGGGGCACGACCGGGAGACGGTGCGCCGCCGTCCACCGCTCCTCGCGGGGGACGGCGGCGCAGCACGGCCTCAGACGGTGTAGTCGCGGCGCCGGAACCCGGCGAGGCCGAGCGCGACGAGCGCCGCGGTGAGGGCGGTCAGCCACACCAGGGGCGCGACGGACACGTCACCGCCCGGTAGCTTCGGGATGTGGGTGAACGGGGACAGGTCCAGCGCGCGCTGGCTCAAGCCCATCAGCGCGCCGAACTGCCCCAGGAAGAGGAAGACCACGAGCGCCCCCCACCCCACGGCCGCGGAGAGCCGGGGGAGCAGGCCGAACGCCGCGACGGTGATCGCGGCCAGCGTCCAGGCGGCGGGCAGCTGGACGAGCGCGCCGCCGAGGATGCGCGGCAGCTCCCGGCCGAGGTCGCCGCTGTTCAGGCCGTGCACCAGCCCGGCGGCGAGTCCCGCGGCGGCCACCGCGGCGGCGGTGCCCAGGAACGCGAACAGCAGGTGGCCCGCCGCCCAGCGGACCCGGGGGACCGGGCCGGTCAGCACGTGCTCGGCCCGCAGGTTCTCCTCCTCGGCGCGCAGCCGCAGCGTGGTGAGCACCGCGTAGCCCGACACGACCAGCCCGACGATGCTCATGCCGGAGGCGATGAAGGTGTCGACGAGCGTCGCCTCCCCGCCCAGGCGGGTGAACGCGTCCTTGAGGTCGTCGTTGTCGCGCAGCGCGTCCCCGACGCCCTGCGCCAGGCCGCCGAACACGGCGCCGAGGACGGCCAGCCCCGCGACCCAGGCCAGCAGCATGCCGCGGTGGACCCGCCAGGCCAGGCCGAAGGGGCCGCTCAGCGAGGGCGCGGCGGTGCCGGGACCGGGTCGCGCCACGAGGAGCCCGGCACCCAGGTCGCGGCGGGCCGACAGCCGGAACGCCGCGGCGACCAGCAGTGCCGTGAGCGCGGCGGCCGGCAGCAGCACCCACCACCGCTCGTCGGCGAACGGGCGCAGCTGCTGCGCCCAGCCGACCGGGGAGAGCCACGACAGCCACGCCAGCGCGTTGCCCTCGCCGCCGGCGTCGCCCGCCAGGCGCAGCAGGTAGGCCGCGCCGAGCGCGCCGATCGCGAGCCCCCGCGCCGCGCCCGCGCCCACGGTGACCTGCGCGGCCACCGCGGCGACCGCGGCGAAGACGCAGCCGCAGACGGCGAACTGCATCGCCACCGCGAACGACGCCCCGCCAGGCTGGCCGGAGCCGGACAGGCCGGCGGTCATGATGAGGGCCAGCACCAGGTTGGCGGCGAGGGTCACGGTCAGCGCGGCGGCCAGCGGCGCGTGCCGCCCGACCACGGTGGCGCCGAGCAGCTCGCGCCGGCCGTTCTCCTCCTCGGTGCGCGTGTGGCGGATCACCGTGAGGATGCTGATCAGCGCGACGATCAGCGGGACCAGGCCGAGGCGCTGCGTGACGATCCCGCCCAGGCTGTCGTTGTGCAGCGGTCCGAACAGCGCCAGGAAGGCCGGGTCGCTGCCGCTGGTGGCCGCGTACTCCTGGCGGTCCGCGGCCGTGGGGAACAGCTCCTCGGTCATGGAGACGAAGTTGACCGGGGCCAGCGACATCCACAGCACCCACAGCGGCAGCAGGATCCGGTCGCGGCGCAGGACCAGCCGGATCAGCTTCCCGGTACCGGCGAGCGTGCCGCTCACCGCATGCTCCCGGAACGCGCGGCGGAGGCGGCCGCGCCGTCCGCGGGGCGATCGACGTAGTGGCGCAGGAAGAGCTCCTCCAGCGTGGGCGGCTGCGCGACCAGGTTCTGCACGCCGACCGCGATGAGCCGGCCGAGCACGTCGTTCAGCCGGTCGGTGTCCACCTCGCAGCGGATCTGCCCGTCCGACACCTGCACCTCGTGCGCGCCGGGCAGGTCGGGCGGCGCCGCGCCGGCCAGCCGCGCGGTGATCGAGGTGCGGCTGAGGTGGTGCATGTCCTGGATCGACCCGGTCTCCACCGTCCGCCCCTCGCGGATGATGGTGATCCGGTCGCACAGCGCCTCCACCTCGGAGAGGATGTGGCTGGACAGCAGGACCGTGCGGCCGTTGCCGGCCTCTTCGCGGACGACCTGGCGGAAGACCTCCTCCATCAGCGGGTCGAGCCCCGACGTCGGCTCGTCCAGGACGAGCAGCTCCACCTCGGAGGCCAGGGCGGCGATCAGGGTCACCTTCTGGCGGTTCCCCTTGGAGTAGGTGCGGGCCTTCTTCTTCGGATCGAGGTCGAAGCGCTCGATCAGGTCGGCCCTGCGGCCGGGGTCGATCCCGCCGCGCATGCGTGCGAGCAGGTCGATGATCTCGCCTCCGGTCAGGCCCGGCCACAGGTTGACGTCGCCGGGCACGTAGGCGAGCCGCCGGTGCAGTTCGGTGGCGTCCTTCCAAGGGTCGCCGCCGAGCACGCCGATCTCACCGGCATCGGCTTGCAGCAGCCCGAGCAGGATGCGGATCGTCGTGGTCTTCCCCGCCCCGTTGGGGCCCAGGAAGCCGTGGACCTCGCCGGGTTCCACGGAGAGGTCGAGCTGGTCCAGCGCGCGGGTCTGGCCGAAGGTCTTCTCGACGCCAGACATCGAGATCACGGGAGTCATGCACCGGATGATATTTTAGTTTTAGAAGTTCGTAAACCTTCAATAGCTTGTGAATCGTCTGTGCCGGTGGAGAAGGAGTGATGACGCAGCGTGGAGGAGACATCGACGGGCCGCGAAGAGGCCTCGGTGCGCAGATTCGTCGAGCACCTGGCGGCCGCGCTGGCCGACTTCGGGTTCCCGCCGATGTCGGCGCGGGTGCTCGTCACGATGATGGTCAGTGACGAGGAGACGCTGTCGGCGGCGGACTTCGGGGAACGGCTCGGCGCGAGCCCGGGCGCCATCTCGACGGCCGTGCGCCACCTGATGCACATCGGGATCCTCGTGCGCGAGCCGATGGCCGGATCGCGGAGCCATCGCTACCGGCTGACCGACGACACCTGGTACGAGGGCAGCGTGTCCAAGGCCGTCTACTTCAAGATGATCGCGGACCTCGCCGACGAGGGCGTCGGGGTACTGGGCGGCTCGGACACGCCGCCCGGGGCCCGGATGGCTGAGATGCGGGACTTCTTCCGGTTCTTTCAGACCGAGCTGACCGAGATCTACAAGCGCTGGAAGGACGTCAAGTCGGGGGCCGGGGACCGTCCTTCGCCGTCCCCGGAGGCGTGAGGCCGCTCCGGCGGAACCCGCCGCCGCCCGGAATCCCCGGTCGAGGACTCTAGGGAGACTTTAGACGGGGTTCCCATCATGGCGGGGCACCCGCGAGGCGGCCGGCGGCCGCGCAAGGAGGCAACGTGCCCGACGAGACGGTCCGGAAGAAGATCGCGCTCGACTACTGCCGGTTCATGAACGCCGGCGACGTCGACGCGGTGCTCGCGCTCTTCGTCGACGACGTCCGCTTCGAGGATCCGGTCGGCGCCGCCCCGATCCGCGGCCGCAGGGCGCTGCGGGCGCATCTCGCCAACGCGATCGAGCACGAGGTGCACGAGACCGCCGGCGACCCCGTGGCGGCCCACGACGACGAGCACGTGGTGATGCCGGTGACCGTCTCGCTGAACCCGCCGGGCGTCGAACCGGGCCAGCGGCTCCGGATCAACCTCGTCGCCATGATGAGCGTGGGCCCGGACGAACTGATCCGCCGGGTCCGGGTCTTCTGGGGGAGGACGGACGCGGCGCTGGTCCCCGACGGCTGATCCCGCCCATCCGGCCGCACCGGCCCTGCCTGGAAGGAGCAAGGCGCATGACGCAGCAGAAGGACGTTTCCCCGGCGCCGCCCAGACCGGAGAGCGGCCGCGCCGCGCTCCTGGAATGGCTCCGCTGGATGCGCGATCACCAGCCGGTGGCCCTCGACGAGACCAGCGGCATGTGGCAGCTGTTCCGCTACGACGACATCCACCGCAGCCACACGGACCTGACCGACTTCTCCGCGGAGCTGGGGCGGGTGCTTCCGCTCGGCGAGCTGAGCCGCGGCGTCCTGGCCGTCATGGACCCGCCCCGCCACGGGCAGGTGCGGGCGCTGGTCAGCCAGGCGTTCACCCCGCGCACCGTGGCCCGGCTGGAACCGCACGTGGCGGAGCTCACCCGGCGGCTGCTGGACGAGGCGGCCGGCCAGGACGAGGTCGAGCTGATGCGCGCGCTGGCCTACCCGCTGCCGATCAGCATCATCGCCGAGCTGCTCGGCGTGCCGCGGCAGGACCGGGAGATGTTCCGCCGCTGGGCCGACACCCGCCTGTCGGGCGATCACGAGGCCGAGGCGGTCTTCGACGACGACACGATCCGGGCCTCGGTCGACGAGATGCACGCCTACCTGCTGGAGCACGTCCGGGCGCGGCGGCAGCGCCCCAGCGACGACCTGATCAGCAGGCTCGCCCTCGCCGAGGTCGGCGGAGACCGGCTCGACGACCAGGAGATCGTGCACTTCACCGGCCTGCTGCTGATGGCCGGCTACACCACCGTGGCGGCGATGCTGGGCAACGCGGTCCTGCTGCTCCACGACAACCCGGGCGCGGCGGACGCGCTGCGCGCCGACCCGGGCCTGATCCCGGGCGCCGTCGAGGAGGTCGTCCGGTACTACCCGCCGCTTCCGCAGAGCCTCAAGCTGCTGAAGAACGACGTCGAGCTGCACGGCACGACGATGCCCGCGGGCAGCCTGGTCACGACGTGGACGCTGTCGGCCAACCACGACGAGCGGCACATCGCCGACCCCGGCGCCTTCGACATCCGGCGCGACCCGAACCCGCACGTGGGGTTCGGGCACGGGATCCACTTCTGCCTGGGGGCCTCGCTCGCCCGGCTCGAGGGGCGGATCGCGCTGGAGGCGCTGCTGGCCCGCCTGCCGGGGCCGCGGGTGCTGCGGGAACCCGAGATGTACCCCAATCCGCGGATCCTCGCACCGCGGGAGGTGTGGGTGGCGACGGGCGGATGACCCGCCCGGCCGGCCCGGGGCGCCCCGCACCGGCGGGTGCGCCCCGGGCCGCCGTCACCAGGCGACGGGCAGCTCCCGCACCCCGTAGACGCGCATGTCGTCGCGCATCCCGATCTCCTCGGCGGGCACGGCCAGGCGCAGCCCGGGGAACCGGTCGAGCAGCATCGACAGGCCGATCTGCAGCTGCCGGCGCGCGAGCTGCTGGCCCAGGCACTGGTGGATGCCGTGCCCGAAGGCCAGCTGCGCGGTCGCGGAGCCGCGCGTCACGTCGAGGGTGTCGGGATCCTCGAAGCGCCGCGGGTCCCGGTTGGCCGCCGGCAGCGAGATCGTGACCGGGTCGCCGGCCCGGATCAGCCGGCCCTCCAGCTCGACGTCCTCCAGCGCGGCGCGGATGACCCCGTACTGCAGGACGCTCAGGTAGCGCAGCAGCTCCTCGACGGCGGTGTCGACCAGCGAGGGGTCGGCGCGCAGCGCGGCGAGCTGGGCGGGATCGCGGAGCAGCGCGTAGGTGCCGAGGGAGAGCATGTTCGCGGGCGGCTCGTAGCCGGCGGACAGCAGCAGCAGGCCCACCCCGATCAGCTCGGCGTCGCTCAGCTCGTCCGCGGCGATGAGCCCGCTCAGGATGTCGTCGGCCGGATCGGCGCGCTTGCGGTCCTTGAGCCGATCCATGAACGAATAGTATTCCTGGTATGCGGCCACCAGCTCCTCGGGTTTGGACGTGAAACTCGTCATCGTCTCGGTGTTCCGCTGGAATTGCTCCCGCTCGCTGTAGGGCACCCCGAGCATCTCGCAGATCATCAGCGAGGGAATCGGCTTCGCGAATGATTCGACCAGATCCACCGGCGGCCCGTGCCCGGCCATTTCGTCGAGCAGCCCCGCGGTGATCTCCTCGATCTTGGAGCTCAGCGTCCGCATCCGGGACATCGTGAACTGGGCGATCAGCGGGCGGCGCAGCCGGGTGTGGTCCGGCGGGTCCATGGCGATGAACCAGCCCGGCGCCGCCGGCTGCCCTTTCAGCTCCGTCTCCGCCGAGCGGACCGGGAACTGGCGCAGTTCGTTCCGGACGCTGAAGCGGCGGTCGGCCAGTACCGCCCGCGCGGCCGCGTAGCCGGTCACCAGCCAGCCCGCGGTGCCGTCCGGGTAGGTGATCCCGCTGACCGGGGACTCCGCGCGCAGCCGCCGCAGATCGTCCGGGGGCGACAGCAGATCGCTGCGGTGGGTGGGATGCGGGGGCGGCGCGGTCGGTGCGTCGGTCATCTGCCTCTCCTTCTGCTCGACCGTCGAATTCATTGTCCGGCCCCGTTCCGTGGCATGTCCATAAGCGATGGGCGGGTGAATTCCTCCGCGCCTGCATTTCCAGAGCCGCGAAAGCGGGACTTAAGCGAGGCGTTAGCCGCAATTTAGTGAATTACGCAGGATGTGAGGGTGCGGGCCGATCCCGGCCGTGGGAGTGCCGGGCCGAAGGAGGACGATCATGGGCATGACCTCGCTGCGGCCGGGCCTGGCCGTATCCCTGGCCGCCGCGCTCGGGGATGATCCCGGCGGCGTCTTCGCCGCGATCGGCGCGGGAACCGGCGCGGTCGCGCCGGACGACGAGTGCATCCGCTTCGAGGAACTGGGCTACAGCGTCAGCGAACGGAGCTACCGGGAATCCGAACCGGCGGTCGGGGACGTCGCGACGGCGGGCGGCGAATTCTTCGACTCCGCGGGCAACGTGATCGCCCGCGACAGCGGCCGCATGCAGATCGTGCACCACGATCCCGCGACCGAGCACTGGGTCGCCTTCACCCGGGTCTCCTACGAGTTCGAGGACGGCGGCACCGCGCGCTCGATGGGGTTCGTGGACCTGAACGACCAGCTCACCGGAAGCCGGGTCGAGATCTACATCGTCGGAACGGGCGGGCGCTACCTCGGCAAGGTGGGGACCCTGTCGTGGGTCATCGAATCGACCATGAGCGCCAAAGCCAGGATGGTCCTGTGCGCGCGCCCCCTGGAGAAGTGCTGCGACACGGGATTCAGCTCCATTTCCTTCGGGTGAGGCCGATCTTCGGGCGTCATTTCGCAGACCTAGGGAGGGCGGCCCCGCATGGCGGACGACGAGACCCTGCTCAGCTACCTGAAACGCGTCGCCGCCGAACTGCACGACGCCCGGCGGCGGCTGCGCGAGGCGACCGAGCGGGACCGCGAGCCACTGGCCATCGTGGGAATGGCCTGCCGGTTCCCGGGCGGCGCGTCCTCGCCCGAAGGGCTGTGGCACCTGGTCGAATCGGGGACCGACGCGGTCTCCGGATTCCCGGTGAACCGGGGATGGGACCTGGACGGCCTCTACGATCCGGATCCGGGAAAGACGGGGAAGTCCTACCTGCGGGAGAGCGGCTTCCTCCACGACGCCGACCTGTTCGACGCCGAGCTGTTCGGGATCTCCCCGCGCGAGGCGCTGGCCATGGATCCGCAGCAGCGCCTCATGATGGAGGTCGCGTGGGAGGCGCTTGAGCGCGCGGGACTCGACCCCAAGGGAATGGGGGGAAGCCGCACGGGCGTCTTCACCGGCGCCGGGAACCTCGGCTACCTGGTCGGGATGCAGCAGGCCCGCAAGGAGGTCGAGGGCTTCTCGCTGGTCGGCAACGCCGCCAGCGTGATCTCGGGCCGGATCGCCTACACCTTCGGGCTCGAAGGGCCGGCGGTCACGGTCGACACGGCCTGCTCGTCCTCGCTGGTGGCCCTGCACCTCGCCGGCCAGGCCCTGCGGCGCGGAGAGTGCGACGCGGCGCTGGCGGGCGGCGTCGCCGTCATGCCCAACCCGAGCGAGTTCATCGAGTTCAGCCGCCAGCGCGTCCTGGCCCGGGACGGGCGCTGCAAGGCGTTCGCCGCCGCCGCGGACGGCACCGCCTTCGGCGAGGGCGCCGGTGTCCTGGTGCTGAAACGCCTGTCGGACGCCGTGCGCGACGGCTCGCGGATCCTGGCGCTGGTCCGCGGGAGCGCCACCAACCAGGACGGCGCCAGCAACGGGCTGAGCGCGCCGAACGGGCCGTCCCAGCAGCGGGTGATCCGCGCGGCCCTGGCCGACGCGCGCCTGGCCGCCGCCGACGTGGACGCGGTGGAGGCGCACGGCACCGGCACGACCCTGGGCGACCCGATCGAGGCGCAGGCGGTGCAGGCGACCTACGGGCTCCGGCGGCCCGAGGGCAGGCCGCTGCGGCTCGGTTCGATCAAGTCGAACATCAGCCACACGCAGGCCGCCGGGGGCGTGGCGAGCGTCATCAAGATGGTGATGGCGCTGCGGCACGAACTGCTGCCCGCGACGCTGCACGTCGACGCCCCCACGCCCGAGGTGGACTGGTCGTCGGGCGCGGTGGCGCTGCTGACCGAGCCGGTGGCCTGGCCGAGGCACGCCGAGCCCCGCCGGGCAGGGGTGTCCTCCTTCGGGATCAGCGGCACCAATGCGCACGTGATCCTCCAGGAGCCGCCCGCGGACGAGCGCGCCCCCGAGACTGGTGACCAGGGTGACCGGGAGTCAGTCGCCCTGGTCACCGCACCACGGCCGCCGGTCGTGCCGTGGCCGCTGTCCGGGCGCGGCGAGCGGGCCCTGCGGGAGCAGGCCGCGCGGCTGCGGTCCCACCTGACCGCGGACCCGGCCCCGGCGATGCCGGACGTCGGGCGGTCGCTGGCGGTCACCCGGGCGACCCTCGACCACCGCGCCGTGGTCCTCGCGGCCGGCAGCGGCGGGGCACTGGAGGCCCTCGGCGCGCTGAGCGAGGGCACCGAGAACGGCGACGTCGTCCAGGGCGTGGCCGACATCGACGGCAAGGTCGTCCTCGTCTTCCCCGGACAGGGCTCGCAGTGGCCGCGGATGGCGGTGGACCTCCTCCAGGAGGCGCCGGTGTTCGCCGAACGGATGCGCGAGTGCGAACAGGTCCTGTCCTCGCACGTGGACTGGTCGCTGACGGGTGTCCTGCGCGGGGAGCCCGGCGCGCCCTCCCTGGACCGCATCGACGTGGTCCAGCCCGCCCTGTTCGCGGTCATGGTGTCGCTGGCCGCGCTGTGGCGCTCGTACGGGGTGGAGCCGAGCGCGGTGGTCGGGCACTCGCAGGGCGAGGTCGCGGCCGCCCATGTGGCCGGCGCCCTGTCCCTGGACGACGCGGTCCGGGTGGTGGTCTCCCGCAGCCGGCTGTTCGCCGAGATGCTCACCGGCAAGGGGGCCGTGGCCTCCGTGGGCGCGGCCGAGAACCGGGTGCGGGATCGGCTGGCCGGCTGGGAGGGCCGGCTGGCCGTCGGCGGCGTCAACGGGCCCGGCTCGGTGATCGTCACCGGTGAGCTGGCGGCGCTGCGCGAGTTCGCCGCCGCGTGCGCGGCCGACGGGATCCGCGCGAAGATCGTCCCGGCGACGGTGGCGTCCCACTCCGAGCAGGTGGACGCGCTCCGGGAACGGCTCCTGGAACTCCTGGCCCCGGTGGAGCCGCGCCCCGGCGGGATCGCGTTCTACTCCACCGTGACGGGCGGCCCGCTCGAGACCGGCGGGCTCGACGCGGAGTACTGGTACCGCAACGTCCGCAACCCGGTGGACTTCACCGGCGCGATCCGCGCGCTGCTGGCGGACGGGCACCGCTTCTTCGTCGAGGCGAGCCCGCACCCCGTGCTGACGGCCGGTCTCATGGAGACCGCCGAGGAAGCCGGGACGGACTGCGCGGCGGCCGGGACCCTGGCGCGCGACCAGGGCGGGCTGCGCCGCTTCCTGACCTCGCTGGCCGAGCTCCACGTCCGCGGTGCCGCGGTGGATTGGACCGCCGCGTATGAAGGAACCGGAGCCGGGTGGGTCGAACTGCCCACGTATCCCTTCCAGCGCCGCCGCTACTGGGCGGACTCGGTCGGAGCCGGGACCGCCGACGCGGCCGCGGCCGGCATCGGCGCGGCGGGCCACCCGCTGCTGGGAGCCTCGCTGGGGCTGGCCGGGGGCGGCACGGTGCTCACCGGCCGGCTGGCGCTGGGCTCGCATCCGTGGCTGGCCGACCACGTCGCGCTGGGGACCGCGATCGTCCCCGGGGCGGCGTTCGCCGAGCTGGCGATCCGGGCCGGTGACGAGGTGGGCTGCGACCGGATCGAGGGACTGACCCTGCGGCGGCCGCTCGTGCTCCCCGCGACGGGCGCGGTGGTCCTGCAGGTCGTGATCGAGGACGCCGACCCGGAAGGGCGGCGCGCGGTGGGCGTGTACTCGCGCCCCGACGGTGCCGCCGCCCCGGACCTGCCATGGACGCCGCACGCCGAAGGCGTCCTCGCCACCGGCGGAGCGGGCGGCGGCCGGCGCGCGGAGGGGCTGGGCGCGTGGCCGCCACCGGGCGCGCGGCCCGTGGACCTGACGGGCTTCTACGACGGTCTCGGCGAGCGCGGCTACCGGTACGGGCCGGCCTTCCAGGGCCTGAGCGCGGTGTGGCGGCGCGGCGACGAGGTGTTCGGTGAGGTGAGCCTGCCGGAGCGGCAGGCCGAGGACGCCGGGAACTTCGGAGTGCACCCCGCGCTGCTGGACGCCGCGCTGCACGCCGCGCTCGCGGCCGGCGGTCCGGCGGCCGACGGCCTGGTCCGGCTGCCGTTCGAGTGGAGCGGGGTGGAACTCCACGCCGTCGGCGCCACCACCGCACGGGTGCGGATCACCCCTGCGGGGGACGGCGCGATATCGCTGACCATGGCCGACGCGGACGGCGAGCCGGTGTGCAACGTCGAGACGCTGGCGCTGCGCCCGGTCTCCACCGACCAACTGGAACAGGCCGACGGAGAGCGGCGGGACTCGTTCCTCCACCGGGTGGAGTGGACGCCGGTACCGCAGGATGATGCCCCGGCCCCATCGGGGGACTGGGCCGTCGTCGGCGCGGATGCGCTCGGCCTCCTGCCCGCGATCGAGGCGGGGGAGGCGAGCGTCCACCGGTACCCGGACCTGACCGCGCTCGCGGACTCGGACGGCTCCGTTCCCGGCACGGTCCTGGTCTCCTACGGTGCCGAAGCCGCGGCCCCCGGCACCGTCGGCGCACGGGCCCGCGAGGCGGCGTGCGGGGCGCTGCAGCTGATCCAGGACTGGCTGGCCGACGAGCGGTTCGAGGCGTCCACCCTGATGGTCGTGACCCGCGGCGCCGTGGCGGCGGGAGAACACGACGGCGTCGCCGACCTGGTGCACGCGCCGGTCTGGGGCCTGCTCCGCTCCGCCCAGGCGGAGAACCCGGGCCGTGTCGTGGCCGTGGACATCGACGGTCCGGAGGACCTGGCGACCTCACTGGCGGCGGTCCTGGCGGCGGAGACCGAGCAGGCGGCCGTACGGAACGGAACGGTGCTGACGCCGCGCCTGGAACGGATCACCGAGGCGGTGCCCGATCCGCGCTCCGATGTCGAGGACGGACTGTGGAACCCGTCGGGCACCGTCCTGATCACGGGCGGGACGGGGACGCTCGGGCGGCTGCTGGCCCGGCACCTGGTCACCGCGCACGGCGTCCGCCATCTGGTGCTGACCAGCCGGTCCGGACCCCGGGCGCAGGGGGCGGCCGAGCTGCAAGCCGAACTGGCCGCCCACGGGGCACGGGTGCACCTGCCAGCCTGTGATGCCGTCGACCGCTCCGCGCTGGCGGAGGTCCTGGACGGCATACCGGACGAGCATCCGCTGACGTGGGTGGTCCATGCCGCGGGAGCCCTGGACGACGGTGTGATCGGCGCGCTGACCCCCGAGCGGATGGCCGCGGTGATGCGTCCGAAGGTGGACGCCGCGGTCAACCTCCACGAACTGACCGGCGGGCTCGACCTGGCGGCGTTCGTCCTGTTCTCGTCGGCCGCCGGGGTCCTGGGCAATCCGGGGCAGGGCAACTACGCCGCGGCGAACGCGTTCCTGGACGGCCTCGCGGCGTCGCGCCGGGCCGCGGGGATGCCCGCGCTCTCCCTAGGCTGGGGGCTCTGGGCCGAGTCCGGCGGGATGACCGCCGAGATCGACCGCGACGACCGGTCGTGGGCGCGCCGGTCGGGCGTGGTGCCGCTCGAAACGGCTGCCGGCCTGAACCTCTTCGACTCGGCGTGCGGCACGGCCGAGAGCATGGTGCTGCCGATGCGGCTCGACACCGCGGCCCTGCACGCCCGGGCCGGCGCGGGCGTCCTGCCGGAGATGCTGCGCGGGCTGATCCGCGTACCGTCGCGGCGCACCGCGAGCGGCGAGCGCTCCGGCGACGGGGCCGCGCTCGCACGGCGCCTGGCCGCCCTGCCGCCGGCCGAACGGGACCGCGAGGTGCTGCGCCTCGTGCGCGGCCAGGTCGCGGCCGTGCTGGGGCACGGGGATCCGGAGGCCGTGGACGCCGACCGGGCGTTCCGCGAACTCGGCTTCGACTCGCTCACGGCCGTGGAACTGCGCAACCGGCTGCGAGCGGCGACGGGGCTGCGCCTGCCCGCGACCCTGGTCTACGACCATCCCGCTCCGAGCGCGGTGGCGCGCCTGCTGCGCACCGGACTGCTGGGGGAGCAGGACGCGGCGGCGGACCGCGAAGCGGAGCCGGCCGCGGCCGACGAACCGATCGCGATCGTCGGGATGGGCTGCCGCTTCCCCGGCGGCGTCGGGTCCACCGAGGACCTGTGGCGCCTGGTCATCGGAGGAACGGACGTCATCTCCGGCTTCCCCGAGGACCGGGGGTGGGACCTGGAGCGGCTCTACCACCCCGACCCCGACCACCTCGGCACGTCGTACGCGCGGGAGGGAGGGTTCCTCCACACCGCCGCGGAATTCGACGCCGGCTTCTTCGGGATCTCCCCGCGCGAGGCGGCGACCATGGACCCGCAGCAGCGGCTCCTGCTGGAGGTCGCCTGGGAGACCATCGAACGCGCCGGGATAGACCCGATGTCGCTGCGCGGGAGCACCACGGGCGTGTTCGCCGGGGCGATCCACCAGGACTACGCCGCGGACGCACGCCCCCAGGACATCGAGGGCTACCTGCTGAGCGGCACCACGGGCAGCGTCATGTCCGGGCGTGTCGCCTACACCCTCGGCCTTGAGGGACCCGCCGTCACGATCGACACGGCCTGCTCGTCGTCCCTGGTCGCCCTGCACATGGCGGGTCACGCGCTGCGGCAGGGGGAGTGCTCGCTGGCGCTCGTCGGCGGTGTGACGGTGATGTCCACACCGGACACCTTCGTGGAGTTCTCCCGCCAGCGAGGCCTGTCCACCGATGGCCGGTGCAAGGCGTTCGCGGCGGCGGCCGACGGCACCGGCTGGTCCGAAGGCGCCGGCGTACTCCTGGTCGAGCGCCTGTCCGACGCGGTGCGCAACGGCCGCCGCGTGCTGGCGGTGGTCCGCGGCTCGGCGGTCAACCAGGACGGCGCCAGCAACGGCCTGACGGCGCCGAACGGGCCGTCGCAGCAGCGGGTGATCCGCGCGGCCCTGACGAACGCCCGGCTCTCTCCGGCCGAGGTCGACGCGGTCGAGGCGCACGGTACCGGTACGCGGCTGGGCGACCCGATCGAGGCGCAGGCCCTCCTGGCGGCCTACGGCGAGGACCGGCCGCCCGACCGCCCGCTGTGGCTGGGGTCGGTCAAGTCGAACCTCGGGCATACGCAGGCCGCGGCGGGGATGGCGGGCCTGATCAAGATGGTCGAGGCGATGCGGCATGGGGTCCTGCCGCGGACGCTGCACGTCGATGAGCCGACCCCGCACGTCGACTGGTCGGCCGGGACGGTGCGCCTGCTCACCGAGCAGGTCGAGTGGCCGGAGACCGGAAGGCCGCGGCGCGCGGGGATCTCCTCCTTCGGCGCGAGCGGCACCAACGCCCATGTGATCGTCGAACAGGCTCCCGCCGCTGCGGACGCGGCGCCATCGCCGCTCCCGCCCGGAACCGGTCTCGAGGTGCGGGCCAGGGATGTGTCCGGGTCCGAGGTGCTGCCGTGGTTGCTGTCGGCCAAGACCGAGGCGGGGCTCGCCGCGCAGGCGCGGCGCCTGGCCGAGCACCTGGACGCCCACCCCGACCTTGATGCCGGTGAGGTGGCGTGGGCGCTGGCCACCACCCGCTCGGTCCTGGACCACCGCGCCGTCATCGTCGGCGACCACGCGACGCTGCGGGAAGGACTGCAGGCGCTGGCGGCCGGTGAGCCACACCCGGCCGTGGTCACCGCACGCACTATGCCCGGCCAGAGCGGCAAGACCGTGTTCGTGTTCCCCGGCCAGGGATCACAGTGGCCCGGAATGGGCGCCGACCTGATGACCACCAGCCCCGTCTTCCGCGACCACATCCTCGCCTGCGAGCAGGCACTGGCCCCGCATGTGGACTGGTCGCTCACCGACGTCCTCACCACCCCCGAAGGAGCGACGTCGCTGGAGCGAGTCGACGTGGTTCAGCCAGCGCTGTTCGCAGTGATGACCGGCCTGGCCCGCCTATGGCAATCCCTCGGGATCGAACCCGACGCCGTGATCGGCCACTCTCAAGGGGAGATCGCCGCCGCCTACTCTGCCGGCGCCCTCACCCTCAACGACGCCGCTCAACTCGTCGCACTGCGCAGCAAGGCCCTGACCGCACTGGCCGGGACCGGCACCATGGCCGCCATCCACGCCACCCCGGGCAATTTGGACGACCTGCTGCCCGACACCGTCACCGTCGCTGCCGTGAATGGTCCGGCCACCACCATCGTCGCCGGACCTGACGATGCCATCACCGCACTGCTCGACGACTGCGAGCAGCGGCAGATCAAAACCCGCCGCATCGAGGTGGACTACGCCTCACACAGCCCGGCCATCGACACCATCGCCGACCACATCACCACCGCCGCCACCGGCATCCAACCCCAGCCCACCTCGACGGCCATGTACTCCACCGTCACCGGACAACCCATCAACGGCACCGAACTCAACAGCCGCTACTGGTACGACAACATCCGCAACACCGTCCACTTCCACCCCACCATCACCCACCTGGCCACCAACGGCCACACCACCTACATCGAAACCAGCCCCC
>NZ_SMKB01000557.1:0-459 GCF_004348575.1 Actinomadura sp. 7K534 | reverse complement strand
CGCTGAGAGCGCGCCCCCCGCCGGCATCGTCCCGCCCCGGACGGTGAACTGACCCCGACCACGGCAAGTGAAGGGAGCAGCTCAGGTGACGGTTCCCGGAACGTTCCGAAAGGCGGTGGAGGCCAAGGACCTCTCCGCGATCACCGGCTCGCTCGACCCTGGCATCGAGTTCCACAGCCCGGTGATGGTGAAGCCCTACCACGGCCGCGACTCCGTCGCCGCGCTCCTCGGTGTGCTGCTGGAGGTCTTCGAGGACTTCCACTACACCGACGAGCTCGTCAGCGCCGGCCGGCCCGACGCGCCGGCCCAGGCGCTGATCTTCAACGCCCGGGTGATGGGCAAGGCCGTCCAGGGGCTCGATCTGCTCCGGTTCGGCGACAACGGTCTCGTCA
Organism: Actinomadura sp. 7K534; assembly: GCF_004348575.1. NCBI lineage: Bacteria > Bacillati > Actinomycetota > Actinomycetes > Streptosporangiales > Thermomonosporaceae > Actinomadura > Actinomadura sp. 7K534. The sequence continues at coordinate 67 of NZ_SMKB01000557.1, read as the reverse complement.
CCGGCTTGACCGTGATGGTCCGCCCCCTGCCCGCGGCGATGACGCTCGCGCGGGCGGTGGGGCGGAC
>NZ_SMKB01000100.1:0-25223 GCF_004348575.1 Actinomadura sp. 7K534 | reverse complement strand
CGCCATGCCCACCCGTCCCACCACCGAAACCACTCCACCCCCCGGTCTCCCTGCCGCTCGAAAGCCCAGCGCTTCACGGCACACGTGGATTCAGGCTCAGCACGAGGAGCGTGCTCGGTGATCCACCACCGGGTAGTGCTTCGGCGACCGCCCACATCGCGGACGAGCCCTCCGCGTTCGCCATCGACCGGAACAGTATGTTCGTCCCCCACTTCCCGGGGAGGGGGACTCAGTAGCACAGTCGATCACGTCTCGTGATCATGACTTGACAAGATGCGACAATCTGTTTCGCCACTGCGAGGATCGCGGCCGAAAGTACCCCCGCGTGATCTGCATCACAGTGCCGATGGGTGGACATGAGTGATCATGTATGCCTTTTGGAAATCATGATGGACGTGGTCCTCGTGTCGCTGACCCGGCACGGTTCCGGCACAGATCCGACCTTCGCTGGGCGGGCAGAGGTCCCGCCGGGATTCAAGTGCGTTACGGATGATCATGGATGGTCGTTGGAGGTTGAGGGGAGGGCGGGGCGCTGTTAGCTTCACCCGGTGGACGACATGCGTGCACAGGCGGAGGCGATCGAGGGCTTCGCGGCGGTGCTGCGGGAACTGCGCGAGTCGGTCGGTAGCCCACCTTTCCGGGAGATGTCCGGGCGATCTGGGGCAATCTCGCACACAACGTTGCATGAAGCCACGAAGGGAAACCGGCTCCCGAGCTGGGGGACCACCGTAGAGTTCGTCAAGGCGTGCGGCGCGGATCCAGAGGAGTTCCGCGAGCGCTGGGAGGCGGCGAACCAGGCGGTCAGGTCGGTGAGCGCGCGCAAGGGGGAGGTCGCTCGCCCGGCCGGTGAAGTCGCGGCCGCAAGCGCCGTGGAACCGCGTCCCGTTGACGTCGACATCAAGCCGTCGGCCACCTTGGTGCCCGTGCCTCCGGAACAGGTCGCCGACGATGGGCGGTTAGGCGCCGCCGCCTCGCGGGGGCGGTTTAGGGTCGGGCGGTTGGGCGCGCTGGCCGCGGTGGTCGTCGGCGCGGGGGCGGTGATCGTCGTCGCGGTCGTCGTCAATCGCGACGCCGGGGCCGGTGAGGACGGGCTGAAGCCCGTCGACAGCCGGTCCAAGACCGCGCTGTCGCCGGCCGACTGCCCGGTGAAGGCGACCAATCCGCCGCCCGCGCCGCCCACGCACAAGGGCGACGCGGCCGCCTTCATAGCGGACATCACCTTGCCCGACTGCACGCACGTCGGCGGAGGCAAGACCGTGACGAAAGTGTGGCGGCTCAAGAACGCCGGGAAAGTGCCGTGGGAGGGGTATTCGCTGCGCCGCCTCGACGTCCCGCAGCAGGCCGATCAATGCCAGACCATCTCCGACGTGCCGATCGACGACACGCCGCCGGGAAAGATGGTCGACATCCGGACCCAGATCACCACGCCGAAGAAACCGGGCCTCTGCTACGTGCGCTTCAAGATGGTGGACGCGGCGGGACAGGTTGCGTTCCCCGGAAACCGGCCCGTCAACTTCCAGGTCATCGTCGACGGACCCTAGTTCCCCGCCGCGGCGGGCGCGGCGGGGAACCGGGGAGCGCGGGATCAGGAGAGGGTGATCCCGCTGTAGTAGGCCTTGAGGATCCTGGAGTAGGCCCAGCCCGCGTTGGCCTTATCGCGGGAGCCGTACTGCGACATCCAGTCTCCGGTGACCCATGCGCCGCACGCCGTCGTCGTGGAGCAGTAGTGGGCCTGGAGGATCTTTCCGCCGCGGGTCATCCGGGTGCCCCACGTCGCGTCCACCGCGGAGCTGGTCGACGCCTTCGCGGAGCCGGGCTTGTACACCTGGCTCGACGTGGTGTCGTAGACGTCGAAGCACCGGCCGTCCGACGTCTTGCGCGTCGAGTGCAGCGCCCAGTACCAGCCGTAGCTCTTGACCGCCACCGCCCCCGCCTTGAGGGACTCCTGCGGCCAGTTCGTCACCCACTCGTTGGGCAGGACGTTCTTGACGTAGGTCTTGAACGCCACCCGGTCCACCCGGTCGAGCGAGACGCGGTACACGAGGATCGTCGTGGGCAGTTTGGTGTGCGTGCCGTCGGTCTTGCAGCCGGTCGATCCGGAGCTCAAGAACCGGTGGGACGCGTTCTGGTTCTTCAGGGTGGCGTTGAGGTTGCCTTTGGCGCCGGCCTTGAAGTCCTGGTAGGTGCCGCCGTAGTTGCTGTTGTAGTAGACGCGGACGGTCTTGCCGCTGCGGTTCCAGACCGAGGCGGCCTCGTTCTTGATGCACAGGCCCTTGCCGTTGCCGGGGCCTTTGAAGTCGTAGCAGGACGGCTGCTCGGTGCCGTAGTCGCCGACCGACCCGGTGAAGTCCGAGACCGATCCCGCGTTGTTGCTGTTGTAGTAGTAGCAGAACTCGCCGCTGTCGCAGACGCCGTCGCGGCCCGCCGCGGCGGCGGACGTCGCCGGGATGAGCACCGTCCCGCCGAGCGCCACCGCGGCGGTCGCCGCGGTGAGCCGCGGGATCAGTCGCGCTGTTCGTGTCGACAAAGTCGTCTTCCTGTTCTGGTGTGGGGACGCGGCGGGCTAGGAGATGTTGTAGCCCCGGGCGTGCCAGAACGAGGTCGGGTTCGGGTTGTCGAGGGTCGGGTCGTTGACGCTCTTGGCCGCGTGGGTCTGCCGTCCGAGGCGCATCTCGACGTGGGTGTGCGCGGCCGAGCTGGACGACACCCCGCGCCACGCCTCGTCCGCGATGGTCTGGCCGCGGCTGATCGACTGGCCCACCGCCAGCGACGAGCGTGGGGCGGTGTGCAGGTAGATCACGGTCTTGTTCAGCGAGGCGTTGTAGATGGAGATCGTGGAGAGGCCGCCGCTGCCGTTGGCCCCGCGCGCGATGTAGATGACCTTGCCGGCCACGAGGGCGTGCACGTCCGAGCCGACGCCGCGGGCGATGTCGATCCCCTCGTGCCGGCCGGGCGTGGACGTGTAGCCGTCGAAGCCGCAGGTGATCCGGCCGCCGCTCGTCTTGTACAGGCCGGTCGTCATCTTCGTGCGCGACGAGGGCGAGAACTGGTGGGAGGCGTTCTGGTTCTTCAGGCTGGCGTTGAGGTTGCCTTTGGCGCCGGCCTTGAAGTCCTGGTAGGTGCCGCCGTAGTTGCTGTTGTAGTAGACGCGGACGGTTTTTCCGCTGCGGTTCCAGACTGAGGCGGCCTCGTTCTTGATGCACAGGCCCTTGCCGTTGCCGGGGCCTTTGAAGTCGTAGCAGGACGGCTGCTCGGTGCCGTAGTTGGCGATCGACCCCGCGAAGTCGGAGACCGATCCCGCGTTGTTGCTGTTGTAGTAGTAGCAGAACTCGCCGCTCTCGCAGACGCCGTTGCGCGCCGCGGCCGAGGCGGGCGCCGCGAGGGCGACCGCGGCCCCGCCGAGCGCGACGGCGGCGGTCGTCGCGGTGAGGGCCTTGTTGAGCGTGCTCATACTTCTCTCCTTCTGTTCGCGAATCCTGGGCTTGGCGGAGGAGTTCAGCGGCGCTGGTACTCCTCCCAGGTGCGGATGGCCACCTGCGGGCCGTCGTCCGGATTACGGCCGGCGAGCCCGTTGAGGCCGAGGTAGTAGTCGCCCGTCTGGTGCTGGGCCTGGCTGGAGAGGTCGGTGTCGCTGATGGCGGCGGCGTGGATGTGCCACGGCCAGTCGCCCTGCCCGGGGCTGCGCACCCAGGCCGCGAAGCCGACCCGGCGCAGCGCGCGGGCGGCCGCGGTGCGGGCGGCGGGGCCCATCCCCTCGACCGAGATGTCGACGACGCCGCCGCCGTCATGGGTGCCCGCGGACGTCGGGTCGCCGCCGGGGTTGTACGACCCCTGATCGAGCACGAGGTCGCGGCCGAGCAGCCGCTCCGCCTCGGCCAGCATGTCCCGCGTGCGGGTGTTGACGATGACGCCGCCGGTGGAGACGCGGGCGCCCGGGCCGATGACGCGGGTGACCGTGAAGCGGCCGGCTCCGAGCTTGGCGAGGGACGTCTTGCCGGGCAGGCCGTTGGCGTCGAGCCCGGTGTAGCCGAGCGACTTCTGGTACTTCGCGTAGGCGGCGACCGTCGTGGTGCCGAAGTGGCCGTCCACCCACTGGGCGTCCAGCAGGTTCCGGTCGCGCAGCGCCCGCTCGACGAGCAGGACGCTGGCCTTGGCGCCCGGGGTCAGCGCGCTGCCGGCCCGCCGCGGGTCGATCTGGGCCGCCTTGACGGTGGCCTCCATGTTCACGCTCGGAAGCGCCTTGGCCCCGGCTGCCTGCGCCGGCGCCCCGGACGCCCCGGTCAGCGAAGTGAGCAGGACCGCCCCCAGAAGGGCGGCGGCAGAGGACGGCAGGTTCATGTGATCTCCTGAATGCGGGCCGAGGGGAGCGAAGCCCGCGACTGAGGCCACCGTCACCGATGGCTCAGGTTGTCCTCAAGAAGATCTGTGTTGTCAGCCTGTACGCCGGACACCCCCGTACAGCCGGACACGGCCGCGGCGCCCGCGTCATGGTGCTCACGCGGGCGCCGCGCAGAGTATCCGGACGGCTCAGGCTCGGGTGCGGATCACCGGTCGAGCACGTCCGCTCACCGGATCCGGGTGAAGGTCATGTCCATCCAGTCGGTCCAGTCCGAGCCGTTCTCGGTGCGTTCCCATCTGGCCGCCATGGTGGAGTCGGTGATCGTGAGCGTCGCGCGCTCGGTCGCGTTCGTGAACGTCCAGACGCCGTCGTCCACGGTGGCGTGCATGGTGCCGATCTCGCCACGGCTGTCGAACGAGCGCATGGGCCACGTTCCGGTCGCCGAGTCGTAGGGGCCGATCATCTCGATGACCTCGAGCTCTTCGTCGCCCATGCGCACATCGGCGCGGTGGATCAGAAAGGCTCCACCGGCCATCCACTCGTAGGTGTCGGTTCCGGCGATCTCCACGGCCGGGCCGGACACCGTCCGGCCCGCCGTGCGCCAGCGCCCCACCAGCGGTTCCAGTCGCGCGTTCTCGGGTGTCATGGCCCTCTTCCTCCGCGGCAATCAGTGTAAGATATTGCTTAAATACTTACATGTTGGCTTCGGTCGGGCAACCGAGGAGGCTCACCGGTGGACGAGGTGTTGCGGGCGGTCTCCGACCCGACCCGCCGCGCGATCCTGATGCTGGTCCGCGACGGGGAGGTGCCGGCGGGCGAGATCGCCGCGCACTGCCCCGGCATCAGCCGCTCGGCCGTCTCCCAGCACCTGCGGATCCTGGTCATGGCCGGTCTCCTGGACGTCCGGCGCGCGGGCAACCGCCGCCTCTACCGGCTGCGGACGGCGGGCCTCGTCGAGGCGGCGGCGTTCTTCGACACGTTGTGGTCCGGCCCGCTCGCGCGCCTGAAGCACGCGGCCGAACAGGAAGATGGGGGACCGTCGTGAACGCGACGATCGAGCGGACGGTGTGGATCCAGGCGCCACCCGAGGCGGTCTGGCGGTTCTTCACCGACCCCGCGCGGCTGGCGCGGTGGTGGGGGCAGGCCGAGGCCGACGCCCGGCCCGGCGGCGTCCTGAGGGTGTCGATGCCGGACGGGCCGCGCCCGGTGATGCACGGGGAGTTCGTGGAGCTCCTTCCGTACGAGCGGATCGTCTTCACCTTCGGCTGGGAGCCGGCGCCGGAAGCGCCCGCCATCGCGCCCGGAGCGTCCCGGGTGGAGGTGACCCTGACGCCCGCGGACGGCGGGACGAGCCTCACGCTCCGGCACAGCGGACTCCCGCTCCCGCTCGAAGATGAGACCGGTGACGGGTGGACGGGCCTGCTGCGACGGCTGAGGGAACGGGCGGGACCGGTCAGGTCTTGACCGCCCGGTTGTTCGGTTCTGTGGTGCAGGTCAACAGTCGGCGTCGGCCACCGATGCGGCTCGCCAGGGTGCGCGTCGGCGCCGAAGCCAGCGCCCGGCGGGCCATGCGAGGTGTCACATCTTGTCGGCGGCGGACTTGATGGCTTCGCGGATCCGAGAGTAGGTGCCGCAGCGGCAGATGTTGCGGAGTTCGTCCAGGTCGGCGTCGGTGATCTCGCGGCCTTCGGCGCGCACCTGCCGGACCTTGGCCACGGCGGACATGATCTGGCCGGGCTGGCAGTAGCCGCACTGGGCGACGTCCTGCTCCAGCCAGGCCTCCTGCATGGGGTGCAGTTCGCGGCCCACGGTGGCGGGAAGGCCCTCGATGGTGGTGACCTCGTCGTCGGGGCCGATGCGGGACACCGGCACCGAGCAGATGTTGACGGCCTTGCCGTTGACGTGGGAGGTGCATGCCTGGCAGACGCCGATACCGCAGCCGTACTTGGGACCGGTGACCCCGAGCAGGTCGCGCAGCACCCAGAGCAGGCGCACGTCGTCCTCGACCTCCACGGTGATCTGCTTGCCGTTGAGCCTGAAGGTGTGGGTCGGCACGTGGGGGCTCCTCTAGAAGGCGCGGTCGAGGCCGTCGACCGGGGACTGCGGGGTGGACGGCTGCGTCGGGAAGGGGGTGAAGGGGAGCGTGCCGTGGTTGATCGGGAACTGGGTCGGCATCGTCCCGGTGGCGCGGGCGTACGCGCAGGCCACGGCGGCCATGGCCGGGGCCACCCCGAGTTCGCCCGCGCCGCCGGGCTCGTCGCCGCCGGCCGGCATGACGATCACGCGTGTCTCCAGGGGGGTGTTCCACTGGCGGGTGTAGAAGTCGTTGTCCCAGCTGCCTTCGAGCGGGAGGCCGTCCTTGATGTGCAGGCTGGAGGTGAGCGCCATCGCGATGCCGTCGCTGAGCCCGCCGATCATCTGGGCGTCCAGGCCGCGCGGGTTGATCGGCAGTCCCACGTCCACCGCGATCACGGCGCGTGTCACGCGGGGCCCGGTGACGCCGTTCCTGATCGGGCGGTCGACGGTCTCGGGACGGCAGTCGATCTCGACGAGGACCGCGCAGGCGGACCGGTACTCGGCGGCCACGGCGATTCCCTGGGCGACTCCGGCGGGCAGGGACCGCCCCCAGTCGCCCTCGGAGGCCGCCTTGTCCAGGACGGCGCGGGCCTTGGCGTTGTCCAGGAACTGGCGGCGGAAGGCCAGCGGGTCCTTGTCCAGTTCGGCGGCGAGCCGGTCCACGACCAGTTCCCGTGCGCACACCACGTTCGGTGAGTAGACGTTGCGCATGCTTCCGGTCTTGAACTTCAGCGGCACCTCGGTCAGCGTCTGCTTGGTCCTGCCGAACTTGTAGGGCGAGGACTGGCTCAGGTGGAAGAAGACCTGGGCGATGGCGTCGTTGACGACGATCGGGATGTCGGCCGCGTTGGCGGTGACCATGTCGCCGAAGCCGTGGCTGAAGCTGGTCTGGGTGCTGACGTGCCGCTGCTCGTAGCCGACCACGTCCCCGAGGCGGTAGGCGGCGCGGACGCGGGAGACGCTCATCGGATGCGTGCGCCCCTGGCGGACGGAGTCCGTCCGCGACCAGGACAGCTTGACCGGCTTGCCCATCTTCTTGGAGATCTCCGCGGCCTCCACCACCGCGTCGGTGTGCAGCCGCCGCCCGAACGAGCCGCCGCCCTCGACCACGTGCACCTGCACGGCCGACACCGGCAGGCCGAGGTGCTTGGCGATCTCGCTCTGCGCGTCGCCCGGGACCTTCAGGCTGGCCCAGACCTCGGCGCCGCCGGAGCGCACGTCCGCGACCGCGACGTCCGGTTCCAGCGGGGAGTTGCTGGCGAACATGAAGGCGAACTCGGCGTCGACGGTCCTGCTGAACAGCGGCGGGCTCGACACCCTCGGCACCGCCCTGCGCAGCTTGGCCAGCACCGTGTCGTCGGACTCCCCGGCCACCGGGCCGGGACGCCACGTCACCTCCAGGGCCCGTACCGCGTCGATGCACTGCCCGAACGTCCGCCCGCGCACCGCCACCCCGTGCTTGAGCGCCACGACGTCGGTGATTCCGGGCATGGCCTGCACGGCCGCGGCATTGCCCACCGACTCGACCGTCCCGTCGATGGTCGGCGGCCGCCGCACCATCGTCGGCAGGGCGTCCGGGACGTCCAGGTCCATGCCGAACTTCTTGCGCCCCGTCACGGCGGCCAGGGCGTCCACCCGGTTCGCCGGCCTGCCCACGACGGTGAACTGGGACATCCGCTTCGGCGTCGCCGAGACCAGGGTGGTGCGCGACACCGCGGCGGCCTTCGCCAGCGACCCGTAGGACGCCTGCCTGCCTTCGCCGAGCACCACACCGTCCTTGGTGGTCAGCTCGGACTCGTCCACGCGCCAGGTACGCGCGGCGGTCGCCACCAGCTGCCTCCGCGCGATCGCCGCGGCCGTCCGCACCGGCGTGTAGAGCGAGCGGACCGACGTGGAACCGCCGGTGAACTGGTTGAACAGCAACTCGGGCCGGGCGTCGGAAAGGGTCACGGCGACCTTCTCCAGCGGCAGGTCCATCTCCTCCGCGATCAGCATCGCCACGGTCGTCGTGATGCCCTGCCCCACCTCGGCCCGGGGCACCGCGAACGACGCCGTGCCGTCCTCGTGCACCTGGACGGCCACCAGCCCCGACGTCGGCGCAGACGCGAGCCGCACCAGGTCACCGACGTCGAAGATCTCCTCCGGCTGGGGAAGGGACGGCGCCCGCGCCTCGGCCGGCGCCGCGGACCACTGCACGGCCACCGCCAGCGTCGGAGCCGTGACCAGGTAGCCGAGGAAGCGCCTGCGGCGCAGGCCCTCGCCCGTTTCGTTCGTGGGATGGCGGTCTTCCATGGTGCTCCTGAAGATGGGGTGGCTTGCGTCGACTAGGAAGCACGGTCATCGGCCGTGGGCCGGTTTCGGTACGGGCACACGAGGAGAGGCGCGGCCTCACCCGCGGAGCAGGACGTTGATCTGCCAGAACCTGCTCGTCCGGCGTCATGATACAGAGATACGGGATAAGTTTCACCATATCCGCCTGCTCGATCGGGGCGGAGCGGCGAGCACAAGAGCGCCATCCGACCCCGGCACCCGACGTCGCCCGATGGCCGGACGCCTGCGGTCCGGAGTCCGCTATGCGTCGGGACCCGGCCCATTCGGGTCGGCTCTGACCTGCGCCTCGCCTCCGGGGGCCGGTCCGGGGGAGCCGGCAGCGTACTCCTGGAGCGGGACGAGGTCGCTGGACCAGGCGGACATGACCGGAGTGAGGACCCGCCATGCCTCCTCGGCCTCGTCGGCTCGGATGGACAGGGCGGCGTTGCCGTGCAGGACGTCCAGCAGGAGCCGGCCGTAGGCGGGCAGGGCAGGGGTCTCCATCTGCGCGGACATGGTCAGGGGCGTGAGGGTGCCGGCACCGGAGCCGATGCCGGTCAGTGTCAGGGCCATGTTCTCCGGGTCGAGCCCGAAACGGAGCACGTTGGGCAGGGCTTCGCCGGTGTGGCCGAAGGGCAGGTGGGGCACCGGACGGAAGTGGACCGCGACCTCCTTGCGGTCGTCTCTGAGCGCCTTGCCGCTGCGGAGCCGGAAAGCGGTGCCCGACCAGCGCCAGTTCTCCAGGTGCAGTTCCACCTCGGCGAAGGTTTCGGTGCGGCGCTGCGGGTCCACGCCGTCCTCGTCGACGTAGGCGGGGACCCGGTGGCCGCCGACGCTGCCGGCGAGGTACCGCGCACGGCGGGTGTGACGCAGGACGTCCCCCTCGGTGAGCGGGCGTACTGAGCGCAGGACATCGATCTTCCGGTCGCGGAGGTCGCGCTCGTCCAGGCTGAGGGGTGGCTCCATGGCCACCAGGCACAGCACCTGGAGCAGGTGGTTCTGCACCATGTCCTTGAGGGCTCCGACGCCGTCGTAATAGCCCGCCCTGCCTTCCAGGCCCAGGGACTCGTCCCAGACGATCTCTATCTCGGAGATGTGCGCGCTGTTCCAGATGGGTTCCAGCACGCGGTTGGCCAGGCGGCTGCCGAGCAGGTTCTGGACGGTGGTCATGGCCAGGAAGTGGTCGACCCGGAACACGGCCTCTTCGGGGACCACCTCGGCCAGCAGCCGGTTCAGCTCACGGGCACTGTCCAGGTCTTCGCCGAAGGGCTTCTCCAGGACGATTCGGCTTCCCGGCGGCAGGCCCGCGCCGCGCAGCGCGGTGACGGTGCGGGGGAACACCGCCGGGGGGAGCGCGAGGTAGAGGGCGACCGGTCCGTCACCTGCGACGAGGGAGGCGAGATCGGCGGCGTCGGTGGCGTCCGCCTGCCGGTACCGGACGGCGTCGGTGACCCATCTCCGGACGTCGGCGGGCGCGGAGCCCGCGTGCCGGGCGAGTTGCTCGGCCGTCCAGTCCTGGAACCGCCGGCCGCTCCCGCCTTTCCGGTCGGCGCAGACCAGCTGGAAACCGTCGGCGAGGTGCCCGGCCCCGCGCAGCGCCGCCAGGCCCGGCAGCAGGTAGCGGGCGTTCAGGTCCCCGGTGGCGCCGAAGACGACGAGCCGGTTGATCATGCGGTGCCTCCAGCCTTCGCTCTGGCGAGGGTGACGCCGCTGGCGATGACGCCGATGTGACTGAACGCCTGCGGGAAGTTGCCCATGAAGACCCCCGTCGACGGATCGATCTGCTCCGGCAGCAACCCGAGCGGGCTGGCCCGGGCGCATAGTGAGGCGTACAGTTCCTCGGCTCGCTCGATGCGGCCCTGCAGCGCGAGATTGTCGACCAGCCAGAAGCTGCACAGCAGGAAGGCGCCCTCGTCGCCGGGCAGCCCGTCGGGCGACTGGTCGTGCAGGTACCGGTAGACCAGGCCGTTCCCGGCGGACAGGCGTTCGGCGATGGCCGCGGTGGTGGCCGCCATCCGCGGATGATCCGCCGGGACGACCTTTCGCAGGGGGAGGGCGAGCAGGCTGGCGTCCAGGCTCCCGCCGCCGTCGAGGTGCTCGCTCAGGCACTGCGCGTTCTCGTCCCAGGACTCCTCCAGGATGAGCCGGCGCACCTTGGCGGCGGTGGCGCGCCACGTGGCGATCGGTCCGGGCAGGCCGAGGCGCTCACCGATATCGGCCGCCCGGTCCAGGGCCACCTGGCACATCCCGGTCGAATAGGTGAAGATCCGGCCCTCGCTGCGCACCTCCCAGATGCCCTGGTCCGGCTGGCGCCACGCGGTCTCGGCGGTCCGGGCCAGCTCCGCCAGCTTGGCCCACAGCGGCGGCTGGAGGTCGCCGCCGGTGCGCAGCCACTGGTCGGCGCAGTCCAGGACCTCGCCGTAGATGTCGTGTTGACGCTGGTCGGCGGCGCCGTTGCCCCAACGCACGGGAGCCGAGCGCCGGTAGCCCTCCAGACCGGCGTCCTGGACCTCCTCGGGGACGGGATCGCCGCGCAGGGTGTACATGATCCGCGGCTGCCGGCTGTTCTCGAAGGCGTCCAGGACCCAGCCGAGGAAGGCGTCTGCCTCGTTGTCGAACCCGACGCGGCGCAGCGCGAACACGGCGAAGGCCGCGTCCCTGATCCAGGTGTAGCGGTAGTCCCAGTTGCGCACGCCGCCGATCGGCGCGGGCAGCGAGGATGTGGGCGCCGCCACCAGCGACCCGTTGACCCAGTCGTCGCACAGTTTCAACGTGATCGCGGCGCGCCGCACCAGCGGTTCCTGCGGGCCGTCGTAGCTGAAGCTCCGCATCCAGCGGCGCCACGCCTCGGCGGTCTCCCGGAGCACCGTCCCGGGTTCGAACCGGTGGTGGCGGTGCACGCGGCTCCAGGACAGCGTCACGTCGAGACGATCACCTCGCGCCAGCTCGTGCACGGTGTGCAGGCCGGTCAGCGCGCGGTTGGAGCGCAGATGCAGCCGCAGATCCGGCCGTCTGGACGCCTGTACCTCCAGGCCGCTGGCCAGGACGCGGGTCTGCGCGCCACCGCGGGGCAGCAACTCGGTCAGCAGGCGGACGGTTCCGTCCAGCACGACGGCGGACCGGACGAGCTCCCCCCGGCTCGCGCCCACGTCGTCGGAGAGGTCGGCGTCCGCGCGCAGGCCCAGCGCATCGGTGATTCTGACCACGCCGGCCGGACCGCGCAGCTCGGTCACCAGCACCGCGGTGTCGGGCAGATAGTACTGGCGGGCTTCCCGCAGATCCTCGACCGTCAGGGCGAAATGCCCGCCGTTCTCGCGGTCCAGCAGGCCGCACAGCAGGGGTTCGCTGTCGAAGCGGGGCAGGCACAGCCACTGGATCACACCGTCCGGGCCGACCAGCGCCGCCGTCGCGCCGTCCCCGATCAGGCCCAGGTCCTCCAGCCGCGGATAGCCCTCCGATCGGCGAACCGGGCGGAACGAGAGATCCGGGTCGAGCATGGCGAACTCCTCCAGTCGCGACCGCTGCGTGCCTGCTCAGAGGCGATTCGGGGCGCCCTGCGGGCGGGCGTCGGCCCACACGCCGTTGACCGGAGAGAGCGGCGGGCGCCCGGTCAGGACCCGTACGGCTTCTTCGGCGGCGATGCGCCGCACCGTCCCGACGGCCTCCTCGGAGTAGTAGGCGGCGTGCGGCGTGACGATCACGTTGGGCAGTTCGAGGAGGGCGTTGCGGGGCCGCCAGCCGCGCTGCTTCGCGGGTTCCTCTTCGAGGTCGTCCAGCGCCGCGCCGGCGATCCATCCCTCGGTGAGCGCCCGGTGCAGCGCCGCGTCCTCCACGATGGGCCCGCGCGCGGTGTTGACGAGGACGGCGGTCGGCTTCATCCGGCCGAGCGTCGCCCGGTCGAAGGTGTGGTGCGTCTGCGGGGTGAGCGGTGACTGGACCACCAGGTAGTCGGCGCCTTCCACGAGGTCGTCGAAGGACACCGGCCGCACGTCGCGGGACCGCATCTCCGACTCGTCGAGGAAGGGGTCGTGCGCCCAGATCTCGACGCCGAACGCTTTCGCGCGTTCGGCGATGAGGCGCGCGATGGCGCCGAACGACAGCAGCCCCAGCACCCGTCCCCGCAGCCGCCAGACCGGCTGTCCGGTCTTCCAGTGCCATTCGCCCCGCCGGGTCGCCCGGTCGTACTGGCAGATCTTGCGGGCGGCGGCGAGCCACAGCGCGACGGCGTGGTCGGCGACCTCTTCGGCGCACCATTCGTTCGGTGCGTTCGTGACCTGGATGCCCCGCCGGGTCGCGGCGTCGACGTCGACGATGTCCACGCCGGTGCCGTAGCGGGCGATCACCCGGCACCGGGTGAACGCGTCGATGGCGCGGGAACCCACCCGCGCGTACTGGGTCAGGACGCCGTCGGCGTCCCGGCCGCGCTCGATCACCTCGTCCTCGCTCTTGCACTGCGCGGCGACGAGCCGGAGCCCGGCGCCCTCGATGATCGCGCGTTCGGTGTCCACGTCGCCGAAGTCGTAGTCGGCGACCAGGACCGTGCCCTGGCGGTCAGTGTGAGTCACGGGGAATCCCCTTGGTGTGTGCGATGTCCTGGTAGGCGGCGGCGAGTTCCAGGCAGCCGCCGCCGTCCAGTTGCCCGACCGTGGAGCGGTAGATCTCCTGCCACGGCGTCTGGTTCTGGAGCGGCGGGGGCGTGTGCTCGGCCCAGCGGGCGGCGATCTCCTCATCGGTCAGGAGGACGTCGACGCGCGCGTTGTCCAGGTCGATGCGGATCCGGTCGCCGGTGCGCAGGATGGCGAGGTTGCCGCCGACCGCGGCTTCGGGGCTGGCGTTGAGGATGGACGGCGCGTCCGAGGTGCCGCTCTGCCGGCCGTCACCGAGCGTGGGGAGCGCGGTGACGCCTTGCCGGATCAGCGCGGCGGGAAGCTCCATGTTGACGACCTCGGCCGAGCCTGGATAGCCGACCGGCCCGGTGTAGCGGATGACGAGGATGCAGTGCTCGTCCACACCGAGCTCGGGCTCGTCGATTCGGGCGTGGTAGTCCTCGGGACCGTCGAAGACGATGGCGCGAAGGTCGAACACCGGCGGATCGCCGGGACGGGGCAGGTGGCGGGCACTAAAGCCGTCGATGACCGAGGCTCTCATGACGGCGGAGTCGAACAGGTTCCCGGTGAAGACGAGCAGCCCTCCCCGCGGGGCGACGGGGGCGTGGAAGGGACGGATGACCGCCGAGTCGGCGGGCTGGGCGGCGTCCAGGTTCTCGGCCAGGGTGCGGCCGGAGGCCGTCATGGCATCGCCGTGCAGGTACCCCGCTGTCAGCAGCGTCCGCATGACCGCGGGGACGCCGCCGGCGCGGTAGAAGTCCTCGCCGAGGAACTCCCCCGATGGGGCGGTGTTCACCAGGACGGGGATTTCGACTGAGAATCGCTGCCAGTCCTGATTGGACAGTTCCACCCCGATATGACGCGCGATGGCGTTGATGTGGATGGGCGTGTTGGTCGAGGCGGCGATGGCCGCCGCGAGGACGATCGCGTTCTCGAACGCCCGCCGCGTCATGATCTTGCGAGGGGTGAGGTCCTCGCGCACCATGGACACCACGCGGCGGCCCGTCTCGTAGGCCATCTGCGCCCGCTCGTTGTACGGAGCCGGTATCGCGGCGCAGCCCGGCAGCGACATTCCCAGCGCCTCGGCCAGACTGTTCATCGACAGTGCGGTGCCCATCGTGTTGCAGTGCCCGATGCTGGGCGCGGAGGCGGCGACGCGCGCCATGTACTCCCCGTAGTCGATCTGCCCGGCGGCGAGCAGCCGCCTCGACTGCCAGATCACCTGGCCCGAGCCCGTCCGCATGCCGTTGCGATAGCCGTTGAGCATCGGTCCGCCGGACAGGACGATCGCCGGGAGGTTCACCGTCGCCGCCGCCATCAGGCACGCGGGGGTCGTCTTGTCGCACCCCGTCGTCAGCACCACTCCGTCGAGCGGATAACCGTAGAGCACCTCGACCAGCCCGAGGTAGGCGAGGTTGCGGTCGAGCGCCGCGGTGGGGCGCTTGCCGGTCTCCTGCAGGGGATGGACGGGGAACTCGAACGGGATGCCGCCGCCGTCACGGATCCCGTCTCTGACCCGGTCGGCGAGAACGAGGTGGTGCCGGTTGCAGGGGACCAGGTCGCTGCCCGTCTGGGCGATACCGATGATCGGCCGGCCCGACTGGAGTTCCGCGGCGGTGAGACCGTAGTTGAGGAAGCGCTCAAGATACAGAGCGGTCATTTCCGGATTGCCCGCATTGTCCCACCACGCCCGGCTGCGCAGCTCTGCCGTGGAGTCCTCCGTCGGTGGCATCGGTCGCTCCTCGCGAGGCGTCGCGGTCTCCGAGGCGCCTACCCGGTACTCATCCTCGATACCGGCCGGACCTGCGGAAATAAATGGCAAAGGCCGCTGCGCCGCGGTAGATACCACGGCTTTGACCGCCGACTCGCGCCAGCATGAAAGGGGTCACGCGCCCTCGGGCGCGGGCGCACCGAGGGGAACCGCTCCCGACATGATCCTGTCGATCTGCGCGAGGTCGGCCGGGCTCAGGCCGATGTCCAGCGCACCGACGGTCTCATCGAGATGGGCCCTGCGGCGGGAGCCCACGATGGCCACCTGCACCGCGGGGTGCGCCAGCACCCACGCCACGGCGAGCTGCCCGATCGTGGCATCCCGCTCCTCCGCGAAGCGCCGGAGTTCGCCGACCACCTCCAGATTGCGACGGAACGGGGCACCGCTGAAATCGGGGCTGCCCGACCGCCAGTCGTCTGCGGGGAAGGTGGTGCTCTCATCGAAGCGCCCGCCCAGTAGCCCGTGGGCCAGCGGGCCGTAGGCGAGCACGCCCACGTCGTGCTCGGCGGCTTGGGGGAGGACGTCGCCCTCGATGTCCCGGTGGAACAAGTGGTAAGGCGATTGCAGCGCCTCGACCTGCCGCCCGGCCGAGAACGCGCGGAACTGCTCGGAGTCGAAGTTCGAGACGCCGACATGGCCGATGAGACCTTCGTCGACCATGTCCCAAAGGGCCGCCGCGGTCTCCGCCGGCGGAGTCTTCGGGTCGGGCCAATGGACCTGATACAGGTCGATGCGGTCGACCCCCAAAGCGCTCAGGCTCTCCTCCACGCCACGCCGGATCCAGGTAGGACTGGAGTCGCGGACCAATGTTCCGCCGTCCATGCGCAGCCCGCCCTTGGTGGCGATCACCACCCGGTCCATCTCATCGGCCAGAGCCCTGCCGAGCAGCCGTTCCGCGGTCCCGAACCCGTATCCCTGCGCCGTGTCGAAGACGTTGATGCCCAGTTCGCGGGCGTGCCGGATGCTCTCGATCGCCGACCGCTCCTCGACCTCGCCCCATTCCCCGCCGAACTGCCACGTCCCGTAGGCGATCGGCGTGACCCGAAGCTCTGTACGACCAAGCCTTACCGTTTCCATCCGTTTCCCTTTCAGCAAGCCCCCACTACGCCGCCCACCTGCCCCGCGTTCACGGAGATGTTTGCGCGCGAGTTGGCTTTATCAAGCGTTCCTTGCGACCGCGAAAAACGTCGAGGCGAGAACCAGCAGGACCCCGATAAGGAGGACGGCACGCGTTGTGTAGATGTGCCGCATTGGCATACCTCCGATCATACGAAGAAGAATCGTTCGGTGTGTATGTGCGCCGTCGGCACGCCGACTCTGGCCAGGGTGGATTCCATTGCGTCGAGCATCGGTGGCGGTCCGCAGATGAAGAACTGCATCCGCGGGTAGCGCTTGGGCAGCCACTTCTGAAGGAGCGGTTCATCGATGCGACCCCGCTCACCGGTCCAGCCCTGAGGTGGGTCTTCCAGCACGAGCACCAGGGTGAGGTTGAGTCGTACTTCCAGCTCGCGGACCTCTTCGAGGAATGTGGCATCGTCGAGTGTGCGGCTGGCATAGAACAGATGGCAGGGCCGTGGGTCATCGCGGTCGGCGAAGGTGCGGAGCATGCTGATCGCCGGAGTGATGCCGATCCCACCGGCGATCAGTACAAAGCCCGGCCCCTCGTTGCGGTCAGGGGTGAACACGCCATGCGGGCCGTCGAGATAGGCCCGGGTGCCGGTCCGCAGTTCCGTGACGCTTCTGGTGAAGTCGCCCAGCGCCTTGATGCTCATCTGCACGCCGCCCACGGCCTCTGCGCTTGAGGAGAAGGAGAACGGGTGCTGGGTGAGGGCGAACGGAGAACGTCCCACCGTGATCCATCCGAACTGCCCGGGCTCGAATCTGAATCCTTCGTGACCGACCGGCCGCAACGTGACCGTCGTGGTCTCACCCCGCTCGGCGCTGACCCGCGCGACCTCCCACGGCCGCCGGAGTCGCCGCAACGGCCGTACCAGGCGAACCCAAACGATCAGGCCGACGAAGGCGGCCGTCATCACCGCCCACAGCACCCGCTTCCATGGCGTGTCGACGTACCGGCCCACCAGGAGTATGTGCGCAAGAGCGAACAGCACCGACGCGATGGCCAATACGGTGTGCAGGCCCTGCCACGTTTCGTAGCGGATATGCAGCCTGCGCCTCCAGATGGAGGTGAACATGATGGCCAGCAGGCAGACCGTGGAGACGACCGCGAAGCGGGCACGCCATGGCGCCGTGACCGGATTGAACAGCCCGATCACGCTCGTGTCCTGGACCAGCAGGAGCAGCGGGTGGGCCAGAATGAATACTGTCGCGACCGGTGATATCTGCCGATGAAATTGCACCACCGCGTCTTCGCCAAAGGGTGCGACCATGTGCTGGAAGCGTGCCACGAGAGCGAATTGCAGCCCCATCATCGACAGCCCGACGAACCCCAAAGCCACCGAGAAGTCGATGAGAAACCCACGTGCGGGCGGACTCTCGCCAAGTACCGCGAAAACCAGGGGGACGACGGCCACGGCGAGATAGATCCCGATCCAAAAGGCTCCCCGAACTGCCAGTGGCATCACGCGCGCATCCCCTCTGCCCCATATGAGGCCTGGGGGTCCTGCCCGGAACTTGCCTGATCCACGCTCTCATTGCCGTAAAGCACGATCCAAATCGCCATGGACTCTTTGAGGGGGAACGGAGGCGGCGGTCACAGGGAACTCATTCCATCCGTGTGGCGGCGGTCCGCTGCTCACGGCGTGATCGCGATGCGTCGGTCAGGGCCTGCCACAGAGAGACCGTCATAAACGGATTGATCACCACAATCAAGTCGCCCGATGTACCGTGCCGGCCTGCATTTTTCGCGGACGACGCCGGACCGGCCCGGGTACAGGTCCAGGAGCTTGGGGCGAGACGCGCGCCGAGGATGGTGTACGCGGTGGACAGGCCCACCCACATGTTGCGGCGGGGATGTTCGGCCGACCGTCACTGTCGCCTAGAACGCCGCCATCAGGAAACCTCCCACCACGGTTCGACGTCCTTCTGAGCGACGAATTCGTGGAAGTCCATGTTGGCGATCTCCAAATTGCACGCCAGGGATCCGACCTTGTCGCAAGGAAGGACGGCAGGCTGCCCAGGGGTGTCGTAGAGGTCGACGACCGTCAGCGGGCTGCCCGCCTCGGCGAAGGTCCTGGCGTCGGCGAGCGCGACCAGCGTGGTGTGCTCCTCCGGCGGGACCAGCGCGGGGACCTGGCCCGGTTGGAGGTCCTCGAAGGCCCGGTCGTCGACGACCCGCGCCGTCAGCGGGTAGTTCTCGACGTCGATCTCGTCCGGGTCCAGATCCGCGCCGACCCAGCCCTCCTCATTGACCCCGTTCAGGTCGGTGAGCAGGGCGCGCCAGCCGTCCTCGTCGTCGAAGCAGGTGCGGACCAGCAGGGCGGTGTCCGTGGCGGGCAGCGCCGGGAAGACTCGGTGCGGGGGCGCCGTCGGCGCGGGGAAGGCCGGCCGGCCTCCGTGCCCCTGGTACATACCGAACACGTCCATGTCGCGCACGAGTTGGTCGAATGTGAGGGCGCCGCTCGTCACGGCGGTCAGAACCTCACCAAGCCGTGCCGACGGGACCCGGACGCCGCGTCCGGGCGCGCCGGCCAGGTCGATCAGCAGCGGCCCGTCCCCGCCATAGACCACCGGGATGTCCGCCAGTACGGCGACCTGCTGCGCCGGGCCGTCGCCAGGGACGACCGCCGGTACGTTCCCGCCGTGCAGGGAATTCCAGGCGGGACCTTCGACCAGGCGGAGCCGTACATCGCCGTCCACGACGAGCACATCACCTTCCCGGCGACCTCGGATCTCATTGAGCAGCCCGCCCCATGATGGCGCGCCGTCCCTGAAGCAGGTGGATACCAAAAGCACTTCGCCGGGCGCGGGCTGGGGAAGGGTGGGAAAGGCCATGGTTTCCTCCGGGAAAGCCACTGGCGTGGTGACGGTTCCGGCCATGGTGGTGCATCGGTAGGACACTCTGCCCTCAAGGCCGCCGCCGCCGGCCGCGCCGGGCGCCCCGCCGGCCGCGGCCGGGGCGCGGTGTCGTTTGATCGAGGCGTGAACGTTGAGAAGCGCATCGTCGAACCGGCGGCCGAGGTCAAGCGGCTGAACGACCTGTCCTAGGCGCCGGCGATAGCCCGCTGCCGGACGCCGGCTACGCGCTCAAGGAGTCTTCCGCGTGTCGGAGAAGCTCGACGGGCTCTCCCTCAGCGTCGTCCACACCGAGGGACGGCTCACTATGTCGTCACGCGCGGCACCGGCGCGGCCGGCGAGCTGGTGATCGAGAAGGTGCGTCATGTGATACCGGGCCTGCCGACCGAGATCCGGGCCATACTCCGCCCCCAGACCCCGGCCACACCGACGATGGCAAGGCCGACAGCCTCGCCGCACAGGGCCGGCCAGCAGGGACGATCACGCCCCGTCGACGCGAACAGGGACGAACCCGGCGAGCTGCTCCCGCTCACCGACAACGAGATCCGCCCAGGCACGCCGTGACCTGCAGCGGTGCGTGGCCGAGTTGCGCGAGGCCGTAATGCGGGCGTTCAACGCTCCTCGCCCCCCGGCGCATCCGACTCTTCCGTAGCGTTAGAGTAGGGTTCGCCGCGGTGCGGTCCGCGGCATGACCTGCGCGGCCGCGCCTGCGACCCGCGCGTTCTCGGAGTCTCGGGGGAGTTTCATGTGCCGCCGCATGCCATGAGTCCGCGCTGTCCGCGGTCATCGGCGGCGCGTCGGCCCTCGACGGCTCGGCCGATGCCCTGAGGCAGGGCTGACCCGCCCCCCCTTGCTTCGCCCGGTGACGTGGCCGGGCGCCCGCCCCTGCCGTTCGCCCGGTGACGAGTGTGCTCGGAATCGCGCGTGCACGATCCCCTGTCTTGCCCCTGTCTGGAGAGTCTTGTCCCTGCCTGCCGTCCTGACCCGCCGTCTGAGGCCGTCGGAACCGCTCACCGCCAAGCTGCTGCGCACCGAGGTGCTGGCGGGGCTCGTGGTGGCGCTGGCGCTGATCCCCGAGGCGATCTCGTTCTCGATCATCGCCGGGGTCGACCCCAGCGTCGGCCTGTTCGCCTCGTTCACCATGGCCGTCACCATCGCCGTCGTCGGCGGCCGGCCCGCGATGATCTCGGCGGCGACCGGCGCGATCGCCCTGGTCGTCGCGCCGCTGGCGCGCGAGCACGGGCTGGGTCATCTGATCGCCGCGGTCATCCTCGGCGGCCTCTTCCAGATCGTCCTCGGCGCCCTCGGCGTGGCGCGGCTGATGCGGTTCGTGCCGCGTTCGGTGATGGTCGGGTTCGTCAACGCGCTGGCCATCCTGATCTTCATGGCCCAGGTCCCCGAACTGCGCGACGTGCCCTGGCCGGTCTACCCGCTCGTGGTGGGCGGCCTGGCGCTGATGGTGCTGTTCCCCCGGGTCACCAGGGCGGTGCCCGCGCCACTGGTGTCGATCGTGATCCTGACCGTGCTGACCATCGGCGCCGGCATCGCGGTCCCCACCGTCGGCGACAAGGGCGCGCTGCCTTCCTCGCTGCCCACGCCGGGGCTGCCGGACGTGCCGTTCACCTTCGACACCCTGGCGCTCCTCGCCCCGTACGCGCTGGCGTTCGCGCTGGTCGGGCTGATGGAGTCGCTGCTGACCGCCAAGCTGGTCGACGACATCACCGACACCCGCTCGGGCAAGACCCGCGAGTCGATCGGGCAGGGCATCGCCAACGTCGTCACCGGCCTCTTCGGCGGCATGGGCGGTTGCGCGATGATCGGCCAGACGATGATCAATGTGAAGAACGGCGCCCGTACCCGGATCTCCACCTTCCTGGCGGGGGTCTTCCTGATGGTCCTCTGCATCCTGTTCGGACCGATCGTCTCCGACATTCCGATGGCCGCGCTGGTCGCGGTCATGGTGCTGGTCTCGGTCGGCACCTTCGACTGGCACTCGGTGGCGCCGGCCACCCTCAGGCGGATGCCGGTCGGGGAGACGACCGTCATGGTCGTCACCGTCGCCGTGGTCGTGGCCACCCACAACCTGGCCATCGGGGTCATCGTCGGAACCATCACCGCCATGGTCGGCTTCGCCCGGCGGGTGGCGCACCTGGCCAACGTCTCGGCGGTCACCGATCCGGAGGGCGGGCACGTGGTCTACGCCGTCACCGGCGAGTTGTTCTTCGCCTCGAGCAATGACCTGGTGTACCAGTTCGACTACGCCGGCGACCCCGACCACGTCGTCATCGACCTCTCAGGCGCCCACATCTGGGACGCCTCCTCGGTCGCCGCCCTGGACGCCGTCACCACCAAGTACCGTGCACGCGGCAAGACCGTCGAGATCATCGGCCTCAACGAACCCAGCGCCAAGATGCACGGCACCCTCAGCGGCGAACTGACCGGCAGCCACTGACCCCACGCACCCGCCACCCGGCTCCACCGACATCCCACCGCACCGGTCGACCGGGACAACGGCCATCAGGCCCGGCAATCACGAGCACACCGCGTGCGAGGTTGGTTGGGGGCCTGTCCGGAAGATTCGCAGCACCTACGGACCTGCCTGTGGGAGGGAGGTGAACCGGCGGCTATGCCTCTGATGGGGCTCGGTGCGTCATCTGTCGGGGGCGCCAGGTCCGTGACGGGGGTGACGGTGGTCCAGGTGGTAGGTGCCCGTGTCCGACCGCAGGGCGTGTGCGCACCGTAGGAGGTTCTCGGCCAGCGACTTGCGGTCGACGGCGTCGATCTCGGCGAACATGATCGCTTCGATGTCGTCCAGCGCGCGGTCACAGCGCCGCAGGACGTCCAGGCCCCTGCCGGTGACCCGGGCGCGCAGCACGCGCCCGCCGTCCGGATGCGGATCGCGGCGGATCAGCCCGCGCCGTTCCAGGTCGCGGATGACCAGATTCATCGCCTGCGGCGTGACGAAGGCGATGCGGGCCAGCTCCGCCGACGACGGCCCGTCACGAAGATGCAGCTCGCTGAGCGCCATGTACTCGGTCGTGGTGACACCGTGCCGGGCCAGCGCATCGTCGAGGCGGGCCCGGATACGCCGCTCCAACCGGAACACCAGATAGCTCACGCGCGGCTGCGGCGCACCGGGCGGCCGGGCCGGTGGGGGAGTGCGGCGGTCGGTCACCGGAAGACCATACCTCCGGCGCCTCCGGGACTGTTAGCCGTGAAAGTTTTCATGAATACATCGCAAGGATCTTGATATCAATGCCCTTGATACCAGCGGAAACTCGTATCCCATGATCCGATCGACCGATGAACGCGATAAAGCGTTGACGGTGATCGACGCCCCACATATATTCCGGCAATTGATGCCGGTCCGATGAAAATCACGGCACCGGCTCCCAGGACCGAATGAAGGAGGGCGGATGAAACGACTGACGACCATGCTGGCCAGCGCATGCGCGGCGCTGCTCTGTGCGGTCATGGCGGCCGTGCTGCCGGTACAGCAGGCGGCGGCGGCCAGTCTGACGCAGGTCACCGGCTTCGGCGACAATCCGGGCAACCTGCAGATGCACGTTTACGTGCCCGACACGGCGCAGACGTCGCCGGCGATCGTGATGGCGCTGCATCCGTGCGGTGGTTCGGGACCCGGCTTCTATTCCTCCAGCGAGTTCGCGTCCCTGGCCGACCGGTACGGATTCGTCGTGATCTTCCCGTCGGCGTCGAACAAGAAGTTCAACTGCTTCGACAACTGGTCCGACGCGTCGAAGGTGCGCGGCGGGCGCACCGACCCCGTCTCGCTCATGTCAATGATCACTTATGCGGAGCAGCGTTACGGCGGCGATCCGGATCGAGTGTTCGTGACGGGCAGTTCCTCGGGCGGCATGATGACCAACGCGATGGCCGCCCTGTACCCGGAGGTGTTCAAGGCGGGCGCGGCGTTCATGGGCGTCCCCTTCGCGTGCTTCCCCAACGAGGCCGCCTACCAGCCCGGCGGCAACGCCTCGCCGTGCGTCGGCAAGACCGCGCAGCAGTGGGGCGACCTGGTGCGCCAGGCGAACCCCGGCTACCGCGGCCCCTGGCCGCGGATGCAGCTCTGGCACGGCACCGCCGACAACGTCGTCTCCTACGCCGAGCTGGCCGAGGAGATCAAACAGTGGACCAACGTGCACGGCCTGAGCACCACGCCGACCTCTACCGACACCCCGCGGTCCGGCTGGACCCGGGAGCGCTTCGCCGGTTCCTCCGGCACCGCCCCGGTCGAGGCGATCACCGCCTCCGGTGCCGGGCACAGCCTGCCGATGAGCGGCATGGCGCAGTACGCCGTCGAGTTCTTCGGCCTCGACTCCGGCAACCCCACGACGCCCCCGCCGTCCGACTCCACCTGCCGGGTCCGCTACACCGCCGACACCTGGAACAACGGCTTCACCGCGCAGATCACCATCACCAGCACGACGACCGTCAACGGCTGGACCCTGACCTGGGCCTGGCCGGGAGATCAGCACGTGACCAGCGCCTGGAACGCCGACGTGACCCAGTCCGGTGCCCAGGCCACCGCCCGTAACGCCTCCTACAACGCCACGATCGCCGCCGGAGCCGCCACGTCCTTCGGGCTTCAGGCACCTACAGCGGAACGAACACCGCACCGACCGAGTTCAGCCTCAACGGCACCGAGTGCACAACAAGTCAGTAGTGAGCGTGGCCGACGCCTCGCCGTACGAACGGGCCCTGCCGCGCGGCAGGGCCCAGGACGGCCGGGTACCGCGGGATGCGGTGCCCGGCCGTGGTGGGCGTTCAATTCGAGGTGGTCACCGTGCAGGTGCTGCCGTTGAGAGTGAACGCTGCGGGCGCCGCGGTGTCGCCGCCCTGGGTGCCCTGGAACCCGATGCCGGTGGAGGCCCCGGCGCGAGCGAACCGTTGTAGCTCATGTCGGTTCTTTCACACGCGGGGTCGTCAATGTCCGGCCGCGGTGTCACCAGGTCCGATACCGCTAAGCGGCGGCATTGAACTGCCACCAATTCACATTGAACAGGTAACCGCTGCCGCCGGTGAACCTGAGGTACAGATCACGGGTTCCCGTCGCGCCGTTCACCGAGCAGGACACACTTGTCCACGACTGCCATCCGCCGGTGACCGGCACCTGGCAACTGCCCACGACCCTTCCGGTGGAGCCGTCGAGACGCAGCTCGATGGTGCCGCCGCTGCCTGCCGAGGCGACGCGCGCGGTGAAGGACGCGGCACCGGAGCCGAAGGCGGCGCCCTTGACCTTGATCCAGTCCCCGTTCTCGATCCACCCGACGTTCATTCCGCCTTCGCCGGACGGCTCGGTTTCGATGCCGGACCCCCAGGCGATCGTTTCGGCCTCCTGGCGCACATACGGATTCAAGGTCCCCGCCTGCGGTGCCCCCGCGGCGGTCATATTGATCGTCGGGAAGCCGCCGTCGGCGCTGTAGTCGAACTTCTCCACGGCGACTGAACGGGTGAAACCGCCGCCGCCCGGCAACGCGCCGTTGTGGTAGAAGAAGTACGAGCCCCCGTTGAAGTCGATGACGCCGGGGTGGTTGGTGAAGCTGCTGCCCTGCGTGGGCATGATCGTGCCGCGGTAGGTCCACGGGCCGGTGGGGCCGGGCGCCGTCGAATAGGCGATGAACTCGGAGCAGCATTTCGCCGCGAAGACGAGGTAGTAGAGGCCGTTGCGCTTGTAGACCCAGGGCCCCTCCTCGAAGAGGGTCGGGCGGTTCGGGTCGCCGTCGCGGGTGCCGAATCCGGCGGTGGTGAGAGGGATCCGCGCCGGGCCGCCCGAGTAGGACGTCATATCGGAGTTGAGCTTCAGGTACCACAGGTTCGGGTTTCCCCAGTAGAGATAGGCTTGCCCGTCGTCGTCGATGAAGACGGTGGGGTCGATCTCGTTGTTCTCGACCAGGGGATGTCCGAGGGCGTCTCTGAAAGGCCCGGTGGGGCTGTCGGAGACCGCCACCCCGATCGCGTATCTGCCGGTCGCCCGGTTCGTGACGGGCACATACCAGTGAACCCATTTCATCCCCGTGCTGCCTGGGCGACGCGGTGATTCTGCAGGGCGGCGATGGCCTTGACGATGTGGCCGGCCTTGCTCGGGCTGCAGCGCAGCTTGCGCAGGATCCGCCATGACTTGAGC